>CAZTZW010000223.1:0-5248 GCA_964618085.1 uncultured Elusimicrobia bacterium | reverse complement strand
TCTTCGAGGTGACCGAGCACGGCGCCGGCAAGCTGCAGCCCGACGGCGGCGCCGCCGCCGCGCCCGCCGCCGCCGCCGCCAAGCCCCTCAACGTCCTCATCGCGGCCGGCGAGTCCGTGCCCTTCATCAAGACCGGCGGCCTGGCCGACGTCATCGACGCGCTGGGCCGCGGCCTGGCGCGCGAGGGCCACAACGCCACCGTCGTGCTGCCCAAGTACGCGGAGCTCAAGTTCACCGGCATGGACCGCCCCGAGAAGCTGCCCGGCGCCTTCGCCGTGCCCGTCAACGGGCGCGTGGAGACGGCGCGACTTTGGAGGACGGTGCACCTGGGCGTGACCTTCCTGTTCGTCGAGCACGACTACTACTTCGCCCGCGACGGCGCCTACTACGGCAAGAACGTCGACTACACCGACAACGACGAGCGCTTCGTGTTCTTCGCCCGCGCCGCCCTGGAGGCCGCGCGCTTCGTGGACCGACGCCCCGACGTCGTGCACGCCCACGACTGGCAGGCCGCGCTCGCCGCCCCCATGCTCGAGGCCCTCAAGACGTCCGACCCGTTCTTCGCCCGGACCAAGAGCGTGCTGACCATCCACAACATGGCCTACCAGGGCCGCTTCGGCCGCGAGACCCTCAAGAAGGCCGGCCTCGACGGGCGCGAGTTCGCCGCCAAGCGCGGCCGCTGGGGCTTCAACATCATGGACGCGGGCATCCGCAAGGCCGACGCGGTGACCACGGTCTCCAACACCTATAAGGACGAGATCCAGACCGCCAAGTTCGGCGAGGAGCTGGACGGGCTGCTCGCGGAGCGCGCGGCGGCCGGGGACCTGCACGGCATCGTCAACGGGCTCGACACCATCATGTACGACCCGGGCACCGACCCCTCCATCTCGGCGCACTACGACATCAAGACCGCGGCCGAGGGCAAGGCCGCCAACAAGCTCGCCATGCAGAAGCAGCTGGGCCTGCCCCAGGACGCCTCCATCCCCGTCTTCGCCATCGGCTCGCGCTTCGTGCGCCAGAAGGGCCTGGACCTCATCGGCTCCATCGTGCCGCTCCTGGCCCAGCGCGGCGCCCAGCTCGTCATCGTGGGGGCGGGCAACGGCGAGGAATCCATCGAGAAGGAGCTGGCGGAGCTGGCCAAGCAGCACCCCGACACCCTCAAGCTGCACGGCTTCTCGGAGACCTTCGTGCGCCTGGCCTACGCGGCCTCGGACTTCCTCCTGATGCCCTCGCGCTTCGAGCCCTGCGGTCTCTCCCAGCTCATCGCCCAACGCTACGGCTCCCTGCCGCTGGTGACGCGGACCGGCGGCCTGGCCGACACGGTCGTCGACGTGCGCGAGGACCCGGCGCGCGGCGACGGCCTCTTCATCCACGAGTTCTCAGCCGGCGCCCTCGAGCAGGCCGTGCTGGCCGCGCTCGCGCTGCACTCCGACCAGGCCGCCTTGGCCCGCCACCGGCACACCGCCATGGCCAAGGACAGCTCCTGGGGCCCGGCCATCGACCGCTACGTCGAGCTGTACCGCTCCCTCCAGTAACATCGTGGTAGAATAGCCGTCCTATGACCACCCCCTCCTTGCTCCTGCTCCTGGCCGCCGCCTTGCCCGCCTCCGCCGCCGACGCCCCCGCCAAGCCCTGGAAGGGCACCGCCGAGTTCTCCTTCGTCTCCGCCAACGGCAACTCCAAGGCGCAGACGACCTCCGCCAAGGGCGGCTTCAACTACGCGTTCACCCCCGAGATGGCCCTCGACATGGAGGGCGGCGGGCTGGGCAGCCGCAGCCAGGGCGTCATCACCGCGGAGCAGTACTACGCGGGCGAGAAGATCTCCCGCAAGGTCACGGACCGCAACTACGTCTTCGAGAAGTACCGCTGGGACCGCAACCGCTTCTCCGGCATCGCCCACCGCCACGACTTCTCCATCGGCGTCGGCCGCGAGTTCATCAAGACGGACAACGACCTGCTCATCGGCGAGAGCGCGCCCGGCTACATCAACGAGGAGCGCCTGCGCGAGAAGCGCAAGACCTACGCCTCGGCGCGTTTCTACGCCAAGTACACCCGCGAGCTGGCCGCCGGCTCCCGCTTCTCGCAGGACGCCGAATGGGTGCAGAGCCTCGCGGACAACCGCGACAAGCTCATCAACACCGAGACCTCCGTCTCCGCCGCCATCTCCTCCTCGCTGGCGCTGAAGAACACGTTCGCCTGGCGGCACAACAGCCGCCCCCCCGCCGGCGCCCGCAAGGACGACACCATCGTCTCCGTCGCCCTCGTCGCGACCTTCTAGTTAACCAGGGGGACAGACTCTACGGTTAACTCCGTTAACTGTGGAGTCTGTCCCCCCAGTTAACGGGGGGCCTGCCCCCTTGTTAACTACAGAGATTCCATCTAAACTGCGGGCATGGCCTCGCGGGTATTGGTGGTCGAGGACGACCTCGTCATCCTCGACTATTGCCGGACCGTCCTGGAGCAGGCGGGCATCACGGTGGACGACTGCTCCACCGCCGCCGAGGGGCGCAAGCTGTTCAACGCGGCGCGCCCCGACCTGGCCATCCTCGACATCGGCCTGCCCGACGGGACGGGCCTGGACCTCATGCGCGAGTGGCACGCCTTCCCGGGACCGAAGGTCGGCGTCATCTTCCTGACGGCCCGCGGCGACCTGCAGACGCGGCTGGACTGCTTCCAGCGCGGCGCGCAGGACTACGTGCACAAGCCCTTCGCCCCGGAGGAGCTGCTCGCGCGGACCCAGGTCCACCTCCATCAACGGCAGGCCCAGGACGCCTTGGTCAAGCGCAACTACGAGCTGGAGCTCGTCGCCCGGGCGCGCCAGGACATGACCGACATGATCGTGCACGACCTGAAGACGCCGCTGACCGCCATCAAGGGCACCCTCGAGGTCATCAAGATGCGCGGGCTCATCTCGACGGGCCAGCACCAGAACCTCCTCGAGCACGCGGGCACGGCCGCCGACTTCATGCTGCTGATGCTCAACGACCTGCTCGACGTCAGCCAGGCCGGCCAGACGGGCCTGAAGCCCCAGCTGGCGCCGATGGACGTGGGGACGGTCTACGACAAGCTTCATGCCTTATTCTCGGACCGGTCGCGGAAGATGAAGATCGACATCGCCTGGTCGACGAAGCCCGGCGCCGAGCGGGTGCTGGGGGACCAGCGCCTCGTCTACCGCGTGCTGGCCAACCTCATCTCCAACGCCATGGCCGCCTCGCCCGAGGGCGCGTTCGTCGAGGTGGACTGCGGGCTGGTGGGCACGGCCGCGCGCTTCACGGTCTCGGACCGGGGCAAGGGCGTCCCCGACGACAGCAAGAAGAGCATCTTCGAGAAGTACACGTCGACCAAGCGCGGCGCGGCCCTCGACACGGGCTCGGGCATCGGGCTGACGTTCTGCCGCGTGGCGGCGGAGGCCCTCAAGGGCAAGGTCTGGGTGGAGGACCGCGACGAGGGCGGCTCCCACTTCCACCTGGAGTTCCCCCAGGCGGCGGCGGTCTAGCTAGCGGCCGCGCTGCTTGCGGTCGTGCTTGCGCTCGCGCCGGCTCTTCTTCGACCCGCCCTGCTGCATCGCCAGCCAGTCGCGCATCTCCATGGGCTCCTGGTTGAACAGGTCGGCGGTCTCGCCGGGATGGCTGTTGACGAAGATGAAGCCCACGGGGAAGCCGAACTCCTTGCTCAACTGCGGGCCGGCGACCTTCAGGTACTCGAGGAGCTCCTGCTGGCGAGGGTCCTTCCAGACGAGGATGCCCTGCTTGGCGGCCTTGCGGTCGGCGCCGCCGACGTCGACGGAGAACATGACCCGCAGGGGCGCGCCGAGGGCGGCTTCCAGCATGGCGCGGTTCTCGCGGTAGATGCGCAGCTTATAGAGGAACGTCTGCTCCATGGTGTCCTGGAGCGGCAGCCAGACGCGGGTAGACTTGTCCTCCCACAGCGTCACCTCGCGCTCGGCGAGGGGCTTGTGGGCGAGGTCGGCGCGCTCGGTCACGGCGTCGAACTCGGTCTTGTACTCCTCGATGACGGTGCCGTCGGCCAAGGTGCGCTTGCCGAAGAAATCGCGGCCGGCCTGGGTGATCTTCAGGCCCATCTCGAGGCGCTTGAGGTGGGAGTTGAGCTCGTGGCCGACGCCGACCGTGCGGCTGTAGGTCACGCCGTCGGTGATGGCGCGCAGGCCCTCGGGCTGGTCGGCGAACTTCTCCACGAGGCGGTTGTACTCGGCGCGCAGGGCGCGAGAGCTCAGCCCGGGCTCGGTGACGTAGCCGAAGGAGAAGCGGCCCGGGAACTCGGCGTGGAACTCCTTCTCGCGGCCGCGCAGGTAGTCCTCGATCTCCTTGTAGCCGCGCGTGTCGAAGTTGAGCTCGACCTTCGCGAACGTCTTCTGGAGGTCGGCCTCGGCCAGGCCGCCGGGGGCGAAGTCGCGTTTGGCCTTGTCGAGGGACTTGCCGATGCGGCGGATGCCCTCGGAGATCTCGGACTCGCGGTTGCCGCGGCCGGGGTGGAAGTAGACGCGGTAGGTGTGCACGGCGATGTCGCGGCCGTTGCGGTCCGTCAGGACGGCGTCCACCCAGTTGCGCGTGCCCTCGAGGTGCACGCTGGAGGCCTCGAGCTTGTGGGCGAGCGCGGCCTTCTCGGCGCTGCGCAGCTTGACCCGCGACTCGTCGTAGGCGTCGTCCATCACGTCCATCACGTCGGAGAGGTTGAGGACGGGAGAGAGCTGGGCGTGCATCTGGTTGATCCAGCGCGACTGGTCGGCGACGCGGCCGCCCACCCAGACGCCGTCGGCGTTCTTGATGAAGCCGCGCGGTCCGCGCTCGTCGCGGACGTCGGCGACGCCGGGCGCGAAGGAGCGCGCGCCGTCGAAGCGCTCGCCGCGGCCGCGGACCCAGCGGGGGCCGTCGTTGGGCGCGGAGAAGGACTGCAAAGTCTCCAGCGAGGCCGGGACGCCGGCGCCGCGCGGGGCGGCGGCGAGGACGTCGGAGACGGCGGCCGGGGCGAAAGCGAGGGTATGGGCGGGGATGGCGGACGGGACCGGCGCGGCGGCCGCGAAGAGGGTCGTCGGCACGAGGTTCGCCGTCAGGCCGTGGGGATTGAGCGACTGAGCGCCCGTCATGAGGCTGCCCGGCCCGTACACCATGCCCGGGGCGCCCAGCATGGGGATGAGGGTCGGCGTCAGGGCTCCGACGTGGGACTCGTCTGCACGGGCTACCTGGTCGGCACGGCGTACACCACGCGGATGGTCTTCGACCTGAAGGAA
>CAZTZW010000222.1:0-5255 GCA_964618085.1 uncultured Elusimicrobia bacterium | reverse complement strand
TTGAGCAGGCTCAGGAACTTCTCGAGCGTGTCCTCGAGGAAGCCCATCTTCATGATGTCGACCTGGACGGACTTGCGGTCGAGGATGCGCATGACGCAGGACTCGCCGTAGACCGTAGGCACCATCTCGACGCGGAACTCGATCGGGTTGCCCTGTACCAATATCTGGATACGTCCCGACTGCGGGATGCGGCGCTCCGTGATGTTCATGGAGTTCGTCATGATCTTGATCTTGGCCGAGATGGCGCCGCGATAGCCCCACGGCACGGTGAACGGCCCGGGGATGAGCATGCCGTCGACGCGGTAGCGCAGGAGGATCTTGGAGTTCTTGCCGGTCGGGTCCTCGAAGGGCTCGATGTGGATGTCCGAGGCCTTCATGGACAGCGCGCCGAGGATGATGGCGTTGACGAACTTCTCGACCTCGGGGGCGGAGGCGTCGACCTCGGTGATGTCGGTCTTCTGCTCCTCCTTCTGCACCTCGAGCCCCCCCTCGGGGAGCTCGTTCTCCTTCTTGGCCATGTCGGCCATCATGCGGCCGAGGGCCGCGCCCTCGCCCTTGCCGTAGGCGTTGTCGAGCGCGCCCTGGATGTCCTGGGGCAGCGCGAGGTAGGGCTGGATCTCGAGGCCGGTGCGCAGCTGGATGTCCTCGGAGGCGAAGAAGTCGCGCGGGTCGGCCATCGCGACGAAGAGGACGTTCTCTTCCTTGGCGAAGGGGATGGCGACGTGGCGGCGGGCGACGGCCTCGGGGATGATCTTGGCGGTCTCGGCGTCGACGTCCATCTGCAGGAGGTCGACGGCCTTCACCTGCCACTCCTCGGAGAGCGTCTTGAGGAGCTGGGCCTTGCCGACCATGTTGCCGTCGAGCAGGACCTGCTGGAACGTCTTGGCGCCCTTGGCGGCCTCGGCGGTCGCGGCCTTGAGCTGCTCCTCGGTGAGGAGCTTGCGCTCAGCCACGATCTCCTGCACCGTCTTGCGGCGCTGCAAGCCTTTAACTGCCATGGTGCTCTCCAAAGACGCCCCGCAGGGTCCCGAAGATCTCGCCCAAGGTGGCGCGGGACTCGACGGCGGCTAGGATGTGCGGGAAGAGGTTCTCCCGCGTTCCGGCGGCTTTCTCCAGGGTCTTGAGCGCGGCGGCGGCGGCCTTCCCGTCCCGCTTCTTCTTGAAGGCCTTCAGGCGCTTCACCTGCTCGGCCTCGAGCTTAGGCGAGACCTTCAGGCGCTTGGCCTTGGCGGCCTTGTCGTCCTCGAGCACGTGCGCGTTGACGCCCACGATCTTGCGCCGGCCGGAGTCCACGTCCTGCTGCCACTGATAGGCGCGCTCCTGGATCTCGCGCTGGGGGACCTCGTCCTCGATGAGCTTGAGCATCCCCCCCGCCTCGCGGATGGCGGCGATCTTCTCGGCGGCGCGGCGCTCCAGGTCGTCCGTCATCGCCTCGATGGCCCAGGCGCCGCCCACGGGGTCGACCGTGTTGGCGACGCCGGTCTCGTGCGCCAGGATCTGCTGGGTGCGCAGGGCGACCGACGCGGATTCCTCGGAGGGCAGCGCGAGCGCCTCGTCGTAGGAGTTGGTGTGGAGCGACTGCGCCCCGCCCAGTACCGCGGCCAGCGCCTGCCAGGCCACGCGCATGACGTTGTTGTGCGGCTGCTGGCTGGTGAGCGTCGAGCCGCAGGTCTGCACGTGGAAGCGCAAAGACTGCGTCTTGGGGTCCTCGGCGCCGTAATCGTCGCGCATGAGCCGCGCCCACAGGCGGCGGGCGGCGCGGAACTTGGAGATCTCTTCCAGGAAGTGGTTGTGGCAGCCGAAGAAGAAGGCGAGCTTGGGGCCCTGCGCGTCGATGCCCACGCCGCGCTCGAGGAGCGACTTCATGTACACCTCGGCGTTGGCGAACGTGAAGGCGATCTCCTGCACCGCGTCGGAGCCGGCCTCGCGGATGTGGTAGCCCGAGATGGAGATGGGGTGCCAGCTCGGCATGTGCTGGAAGGACCACTCCATCGCGTCCACGCACAGGCGCAGGCTCGGCGCGGCCGGGAACACCTGGGTGCCGCGGGCGATGAACTCCTTCAAGATGTCGTTCTGGAGCGTGCCCTTGAGCTTGGCGGGGTCGATGCCGCGCTTCTTGGCGACCGCCACGTAGAAGGCGAGGATGACCGCGGCCGTCGAGTTGATGGTCAGCGAGGTCGAGACCTGGTCGAGCGGGATGGAGTCGAACAGCGCCTCCATGTCCTCGATGGTGCCGACGTGCACGCCGACGCGGCCGACCTCGCCCTTGGCGCGGACGTCGTCGGCGTCGTAGCCCATCTGGGTGGGCAGGTCGAAAGCGGTGGAGAGGCCGGTCTGGCCCTGCTCCAGGAGGAAGCGGAAGCGGGCGTTGGTCTCCTTGGCCGTACCGAAGCCCGCGTACTGGCGCATCGTCCACAGGCGGCCGCGGTACATCGTCTTCTGGATGCCGCGCGCGAAAGGATACTCGCCGGCGGCGCCCAGGCGCGGCGCCGGGACGGTGTCGGGGCCGTAGTAGCGCTGGACCTCGATGCCGGAGGTCGTCTTGAAATCGTTCTCGGGAGGCGTCGTCGGGGCGCTCACGCGGTCCTCATCTCCAATCGGTCTCCCACGGCGACGCGCCCTTTGAGGACGCCGCCCTGGAGTTCCAGCACGCTATGCGCCTCCCCCACCCACGGGGAGACGCGCCAAGGGCCCATGCCCTCGATGACCTTCACCACGGTCAGCTTCGCGTCGAGGAAGAGCACGTCGATGGCGAAGCGCATGAACCAGGTGTGGATGGACTTGCCGGGGACGAGCCACAGCGCCTCGTCCGCGTCCAATCCGGCGCGCCCGAGCAGGCCCACGCCGCGCGACATGAAATCGTCCGCCGTCTCCACGCGCGCCGCGACCACCGCGCCCTTCGTGGCGTTGAAGGCGGTCATCGCAGCACCGAGATGCGGCCGGTCTTCTTACCCTTCGAGGTAGACACCACGTAGAAGTAGGTGCCCGAGGCCACGAAGCGCCCCATGTCGTTCTTCACGTTCCAGGTCAGCCCGTTGAGGTTGCGCACCAGCACGCCGTCCTGGGTGTAGATCTTGATGGTGACGTCGCTGGCCGCCTGGATGGACGGAGGGAAGGCGAAGGTCACGTTCTGATGGCGGTCGGAGCGGAAGGGGTTCGGGAAGGCCACGACCTTGTCCTCGCCCTGGAAGTCGGCGAGCTGGCCGGTGACGGCCAGGCGCAGCGCCAGGAACGCGTTGAGACGCCCGGCGCCCGCGCCGTTGCCCGAGGTCTTGAAGCCCGCGGGCGCCGCCAGACCGCCGAAGCCGACGGGGTCCGAGGAGTTCCGCAAGGCCGCCTGGACCTGCGCCGGCGTGTAGGTCGGGCGCGCCGCGAGGACGAGCGCGGCGGCTCCGGCGACGTGCGGAGCCGAGAAGGACGTGCCGTTGATGCCGCTGACCGTGCCGCCGCCGACGTCGGAGGAGAGCACGGAGACGCCGGGCGCCACGAGTCCGTTGGACGCCAGCTCCGGCCCGCGGGAGGAGAAGGCCGCGAGGTCGCCCGAGGCGTTCACGGCGCCGACCGGGATGACGCCCGCGCAGTTAGCCGGGGACTGCACCGGCCCGCCGTCGTTGCCGCTGGCGGCGACCAGCACCACGCCCGCGGCCACAGCGTTGCTCACGGCGGTCTGGAGCGCGCCGCCGCAGCTGCCGGCCCCGCCCAGGCTCATGTTGACGACGATGCGGCCGTAAGTCGAGTCGTTGTTGTTGACGCGCGCGAAGTTGATGCCGTCGGCGATGGCGGTATCGTCGGTGCTGCAGTCGCAGCTCGCCGCGGCGCCGCCGCAGTCCCCGGCGCGGAAGACCTGGATGGAGACCAGGCGGGCGCCGAAGGCCACACCGGCGATGCCCAGACCGTTGTCGCCGGTCGCCGCGGCGATGCCGGCGACGCGGGTACCGTGGTTGCAGGCGACGGGGACGACGGAGGCGACGCAGGCGGTGTTGTCGGCGCCAGTGAGCTTGTTGGCGCCCGGGTCGCAGAACTGGGCCGTGCCGACGAAGCGCCCCGTGAGGTCGGCGTGAGTGGTGTCGATGCCCGAGTCCAGCACCGCGACCGTGACGCGCGACGACGTGCCCACCTCGTAGTCCCAGGCCGCCGCGGCGTTGATCTGCGACAGGCCGTACTGCGAGGACAGGAGAGGGTCGTTGGTCGTGCGCACGGCCTTATGGGCGTGGTTGGGCTCGGCCGCCAGGACGTCCGGCAAGGTCTTCAGCGCCGCGAGGCCCTGCGGCACGCTCATCCCGTCGGGGAGGCTGACGTGGCTCCAGCCCGTGCCCTCGAGCACGCGATGATAGACGCCGCCCATGCCGGCGAGCGCCGCCGCCTTAGCCGCCTCGGTCGCGGCCGGCGCGAAGCGCACCAGGGCCTCGCCGCGCACGACCTCGATGGTCTGGGGGACGCCGATGCCCTGCCCCGAGGTGCCGACCTGCGGCACGGTGATGACCTCGATGTCGAGGGCCGACGCGGGCGCGGCGAGCAGCGCGGCCAGGACGAGGGCGTTAAGCCGGGACAAGGCCGTTCTCCTTGCGGATGACGCCGACGACGTCGTAGATGTCGGCGATGACGAACTCGGCGCCGGAGTCCTTGGTGTCGAAGGTGTCGCCGTACTTGGCCCAGGCGGCGCGGATGCCCGCGGCTTTGGCGCCCTTGACGTCGCGGTCGGGCCAGTCGCCGACCATCAAGGTCTCCTCGGGCTTGGTGCCCAGGACCTCGAGGGCCTTCTTGAAGGGCTTGGGGTCGGGCTTCTTGACGCCGAAGTCCTCGGAGGTGACGACCTGGTCGAAGTAGTGGTGCAGGCCCAGGCTCACGATGCGCAGCCACACCTCCATCTTCGGGGCGTCGGAGAGGACCGTGAGCTTGATGCCCATCTTCATGAGCTCCATCAAGGTCTGGTTGACGCGCGGGTACAACGTCATCGTGCCGTTCTTCGACCGGCGGTAGGCCAGGATCCCCGAGGCCAGGATCTTGTAGTCGATGGCGCCGAGCTTGGCCTTGAGGATCTTGTCGAAGATCTTCTGGTCCTCGATGCCTTCCTTCCAGTAGTGGTCGAAGAACTCCTTGACCAGCGCTTCCTTCGTTCCCGGCAGGCCGGCGTCCATCATGCCCTCGACGGCGGCGTCCACCGCGGTCCGCTTCATCTTCATGAAGTCGGTCAGCGTGTTGTCGATGTCGAAGATGACGCCCTTGATCATGGTCGGTGAGTTAGGTGCCTGGCC
>CAZTZW010000221.1:0-5256 GCA_964618085.1 uncultured Elusimicrobia bacterium | reverse complement strand
ACCCCGTCCTCCATCATGCGCAGGACGGTGGCGGAGGCGTCGTCGACGGCCTCGAACTTCTTGCCGGCGACGGCCTCGCGCAGGACCTCGGCGGCGGCGTCGGGACCCACGGTCACCGCGGTCGTGACGGAGCCGGGGACGCGCTCCTTGAGGCGCACGGCCTCCTCGATGGCGAACTCATCGTAGGGGTTGAGGGTCGGGGGGACTCCCGCGGTCTTAGGCTGACCGGTGGCCGGATCGACGGGGACGTTGACGTTGGAGGGGGTGCTTTTCACGCACACGACGATATGGAGTGCCATGTTTTTGATATTAGCAAAAATGCCATCATCGGCTCCTATGGCCCGTCGAGAGTTCAAGCTCCCCACCCGTTTCGGCAAGCGCCGTCCCGGCGCCGCGCCGGGGGTCAAGCCGGACGAACTGAAGGCCGTCACCCCGCCGCCCACGGCCGCGCCCGCGCCCGTGAAGGTGACGGTCATCGACTACGCCCCCGACTTCGTGGAGATGCAGGGCGCCCTGGACTTGGAGGCTTTCATTGCGGGCCACCGCCGTCCGGGCACCATGGTCCGCTGGATCGATGTTGCGGGCCTGAGCGACCTGAAGGCCCTCGGCGCGCTCGCCCAGAAGTACCAGCTCCATCCGCTGGCGGTGGAGGACCTGCTCAACACCGCCACGCGCCCGAAGGTGGACGCCTACGCGGGCGGCGAGCCGGGGCTGGCCGCGCGCCTGTTCATCATCACGCGCATGATCGAGCTCAAGGCCGAGCGCCTGGAGAGCGAGCAGATATCCGTCTTCCTGGGCCACAACACCGTGCTCACCTTCCAGGAGCAGCCGGGCGACATCTGGGACCCCATCCGCCAGCGCCTCAACACCAAGGGCTCCCGCCTGCGTACCGGCGACGCCAGCTTCCTGGTCTACTCTTTGCTCGACGCCATCGTCGACCACGTCTTCCCCGTGCTCGAGGCCTACGGCGACCGCCTGGAGAGCCTGGAGACCCGCGTCCTCATCGGCCGCCAGCCCGAGATCCTGCGCGACATCCACCGCCTCAAGCGCGAGCTGCTGCTCCTGCGCCGCGCCCTGTGGCCGATGCGCGACGTGGTGCACCAGATCCAATCCGAGCGCCACGAGTGCCTGGGGGAGGAGGCCCGCACCTACATGTCCGACCTGCACAGCCATATCGTGCAGGCCATCGACATCTTGGAGACCTACCGCGAGGTCGTGAGCGGGCTCTCGGAGACCTACCTCTCGGCGGTCAACAACCGCCTCAACGAGGTGATGATGGCGCTGACCATCGTCTCCGTCATCTTCGTGCCGCTGAACTTCCTGGCGGGCGTGTTCGGCATGAACTTCGAGGTCTTCCCCTGGAAGTGGCCGCACGCCTTCCCGGCCTTCCTGGGCGCCTGCCTGGCCGTGCTCGGCGGGATGTTCTGGTGGTTCCGCCGCCGCGGCTGGCTGGGCTGAACAGGACCGTCACCCACCGCTGACAATCCGTCCCTGGCCCTCCGCGGGACCGGAGGGTATAGTCAGGGCATGGACTTCCTGGGCGCCCGCCGCATCCTCGTCCCCGTGGACTTCTCGCGCGCCTCGCGCAGCGCGTGGGAGTGGGCCAGCGAGCTCTTCGACCTGGACGTGAGCATGGAGGCGTTCTACGTCGCCGAGCGGCCTTCCATCCCCGCCTTCGACCTGCCGGCCCCGGCCCTCTCCATCGTGAGCTCGCGCAAGGTCGCCGCCCGGCTCAAGGAGCAGTACCCGGGCGCGCAGGCGCGCGTGCTGGAGGGCTCTCCGGCTCCGCTCATCGTGCGCGAGGCGCGCAAGGCGGACCTCGTCGTCATGGGCAGCCACGGCCGTCGCGGACTGGAGCGCGCCGTGCTGGGCTCGGTGTGCGAGATGGTGATGCGGGACTCGCCGGCGCCGGTGCTGGCCGTCAAGAGCGACCCGCGTCCCGTCGAGTCGGTGCTCGCCCCGGTCAACCTCGCGCCGTACTCGCGCAAGGGGCTGGCGCTCGCCGCGCGCGCCGCCGCGGACCTGGGGGCCGAGCTCACGGCGCTGTACGTCGCGCCCGATAAGAAGAGCGGCCCCAACCCCAAGTTCTTCCTGAACGGGATGCTCTCGCTGCTCCCGGAGAAGCTGCGCAAGCGGGTGAAGCCGCGCCTGCTGGTGCGCGAGGGAGACCCGGTCCGCGAGATATTGGCCGAGTCGCGCCGCCACGGCCTGGTCGTGCTGGCCGCGCACCGCAAGGCCCTCCTGTCCGACCTGGTGCTCGGCACCACGGTGGAGCGCGTCCTGCGCCACTGCGAGACGCCGGTGCTCGCCGCGCCGTCCGGCCGCTGACTAGCGCGCGGCCAGCAGCCCCTCGGCCGCCGCCGACTCGTCGCGCACGCGGCGCAAGGTCAGCAGGTCCACGGTCTCGGGCACGGCGTGGACCTCCTCGGCGGCCAGGTCCACCTCGAAGGCGTACGCGGGCCCGCCGCGCTCGCGGAAGACCACCAGGTAGGCGTCCGGGCCGGTCTTCTCCGCGGTCCAGGCGCGCGGGCCGGCGGCGCGGGCGACGGACTCGCCCAGGCGCTCCAGCACGGGGACCTCGTCGCCGGCGATCTTCCACTCCTGGACCAAAGCGACGGCGTCCTGGGCGTCGAGGTCGGGCGCGGCGGCCGGCGGGGGCCGGCGCGTGCGCGTCACCGCGGCGGCGGGGACCACGTCGAAGGACATGCTCACGGCCAGGGCGGCGAACAGGCAGGCCGTGGAGAGGCCCGCCATGGTCAGCGAGCGGAGCTCCTTGGCGCCGAAGTCCAGCCCCGCCGCCGAACCGCCCTCGAGTTGGACGCCCAGCCACCCGGGCGCGGCGCCCTTGCTCGCCGCCAGGCCCGCCGCCAGCCCTTGGAGCTCCAGGTTCGTTCTCATGGCCATAGGGTAGGTCCGCGGGCGCGGGATGGCCACTGAAAAAGAGCTTAAGAGTCGGGAAACGGGAGCTTAACGCCGGCCGCGCAGGCGGGCGACGCGGTCGCGGCCCGCCTGGATCCAGCCGTCGACGGTGACGTAGGCGGCGGGGATGAGGAAGAGGGTCATCGGCATGGCGAAGGTCAGGCCCCAGGCCAGGGCCAGGGCCATGGGCGCCACGAAGGGCTCGTAGCCGCCGAAGCCGTAGGCCGAGGGGAACAGGCCCAGCAAGGTCGTGATGGAGGAAGCCCAGATGGGGCGCAGGCGCTCGGCGCCGGCGTCGACCGCGGCCTGCTCCACGGGCACGCCCGCGGCGCGCTTCTCGTTGATGAAGTTGACCAGGACGATGGCGTTGTTGACCACGACGCCGGTCATCGCCACCACGCCGAGCATCGCCATGAAGGACGCGGGTTGGCCGTGGACGAGCAAAGCGTACACCACGCCGAGCAGGCCGATGGGGATGGTCAGGAGGATGATGAAGGGCTGGATGTAGGAGCCGAAGAGGACCGCCAGGATGACGAAGTCGAGCATCAGGGCCACGCCGAAGGAGCGGAACAGCGAGGTCATGGATTTGGCGGTCTCCTCCTCCTCTCCTCCATAGATGAGCTCGTAGCCGGGGTAGCGCTCGGCGACGTCCTTGAACTTCTCGCGGACGAGGAGGTTGGCCTCGCGCGAGGTGATGACGGCCTCGTCCACGTCGGCGGAGACGCTCACCGCGGGTTTGTAGTTGAAGCGCGGCAGGAAGGGGGCGCCGCGCTCCTCCTTGACCGTCGCCACGCGCGAGAGCTTCACCGCGCGTCCCGCGGGGTTGAGGGCGTCCAGCCGCATCAAGTCGGCGGAGGAGTCGCGCTGCTCGGGCTTCAGGCGCAGGCGGATCTCCACTTCTTCATCCGGCCGCTGGATCTTCGACACCTGGATGCCGTCCACGGCGTAGAACAGGTCGCGGGCGATGCTCGCGGCGTCCACACCGGCGAAGGCGGCCTCGCCCTCCAGCGGCGTGACGCGCCACTGCCACTTGCCGTCCTCCAAGGAGTCGCGGATGTCGGTGACGCCCTTGATGGTCCCCAGGTAGGCGCGGATCTCTCCGGCGATCCTCCGATTGACCTCGGGGTCCCGGCCGCGCGCGCGGACCATGATGGCCTCGCCGACGGGCGGGCCGGGCTGGACCTCGTCGACGGTCAGGCGCACGACGCCGGGAGGCGTGCCGATGCGCTTGCGCAGGTCCTCGATGACCTCGTTGGTGCGGCGCCGGCCGGAATCCTCGGGAGTGAGGTAGACGCGCACCTGGCCGTAATGGGTGCCCAGGCGCTCCTGGTCCTCCTGGCCCTTGAGGCCGACCGCGGCGGTGTAGGTGTCGAGCTCGGAGGGGGGCAGGGCCGCGATCTCTTTCTCGACCTGCGCGACGACGGCCTCGGTGGCGGAGAGGTTGGTGCCGGGCGGCATCTCGATCTGGACGAAGAACTGCTCGATCATGCCGCCGGGGAAGAGGACGAACTTCAGGCGCCAGCGCGCGACGCCGGCGGTGAAGACGAGGAAGGCCAGCAGGAGCAGCGCGAACTTGCCGCGGTGGCGCAGCACCCAGGTCATGGCGGAGCGGTAGCGCTCCACGGTCGCCAGGTACCAGCGCCCGGGCTTGGACTCGCCCACGGGCTTGCCGAAGGGCAGGAGCTCGAGCACGTGGCCGGGCAGGATGAAGAAGGCCTCGAAGAGGCTCGCCAGGAAGCACATGATGACGACGACCGGGATCATGAGCAGGAACTTGCCCATGATGCCGCCCATCATCGCGAAGGGGAGGAAGGCGCAGGAGGACACCATCACCGAGCCCAGCACGGGCCACATGATCTCCTTCGTACCGTCGACGGCGGCCCGGAAGGGCTCCTTGCCCGTTTCCAGGTGCTTGTAGATGTTCTCCGCGACGACCACGGAGTCGTCATCGAGCATGCCCAGCACGATGATGAAGGCCAGGGCCGACATCAGGTTGAAGGTGAAGCCCAGCGGCACCGCGACCACGAGGGCCGAGGCGAAGGAGATAGGCACGCCCAGGGCCGCGACGGCCGCCAGGCGCCAATCCAGGAACAGGAACAGCGCCAGGAGGATGAGGATGCCGCCTTGGAGCATGTTGCCGGTCATGACCTTCAAGCGGCGCTTGACCCAGACGCTGGTGTCGTTGGACAACGACAGCTCGATGCCCTTGGCCTCGGCGCGCTTGGCGTGCTTGTCGCGCAGCTCGTAGACCTTCGCCGTCAGGTCGATGGCGTCGCCGGTCTTGTGCTTGCTGACGTGCAGCTCGATGGCGGGCTTCCCGCGCGCGCGGGCGCGGAT
>CAZTZW010000220.1:0-5265 GCA_964618085.1 uncultured Elusimicrobia bacterium | reverse complement strand
GGCGCCGCCCGCCCCGCCGCAGACCTCGCCGGCGCCCCAGGGTCCGACCAAGTGGCTCCACGAGGACTTCCTCGGCTTCCGCTGGGTGAAGGGCCTCAAGCGCGACGCGGCGCTCGGCCGCCTGCGCGCGGACGCCGACAGCGCGGCCGTCATCGACCAGCTCTCCCGCCAGTTCGGCGTCCCGCGCGAGCGCGTGCTGGCCTCGGGCATCAAGTGGGGCCTCAGCGAGACCGGGCCGCTCGAGAAGTGGCTCGCGGTGTACGACAAGCTCCAGGCCGCCAACCGCGCGCAGTTCGAGCGGCTCGACCATAAGAAGTACTCGGGCTGGAGGAGCTTCCGCGACCTCGCCAACAAGACCTACCCGGCGGGCTGGAAGGGCGCGCTCCTGCGGGTCTCCGAGCTGCACAAGCACCTCATCGGGGCGTTCGTGCGGCTCCCCTACCACCTCTTCGACATGTTCTTCTTCGGCTACTTCCGCCGCGCCATCACCTTCGAGTTCTTCCGCTCCGGCCAGGACTTCCTCTCGGTCGAGAAGCCCGACCTCGCGGAGAAGTGGTTCGAGGCCGCGCTCAAGGACGTCGGCAACAACGGCTACGGCGCCTTGGGCGGCCTGCGCGCCAAGACCTGGTACCGCGGCGCCTCGCATTGGCTGATCGTCCCCCTGGTCAAGCCGATGACGACCTTCGTGGCGCGCCGCATCACCCTGGCCATCTTCAGCGCCATCGCGATGGGCATCCTGGGCGCCTTCGCGCCGGTCCTGCCGCTCTCCTTCGCGCTGACGTCCATCCCGGTGCTCGGCCCGGGCCTCGTGGCCCTGCTCAACGGCATGCCCGTGGCCGTCGCCGCGGTGCCGTGGCTGGGCCCCGTGCTCGCGCCCGTGTTCGCGGCGGCCATCACGGCGCTGGTCAAGGACCTCGTGCTCGGGCCCCTGCTGAACACTCTGATCCTCGCGAGCCTGCTCACCTTCCCGCGCGCGATGCGCGAGCGCCTGACGCCCATCCGAGAGCTCGACCCGGGCGCGGACCTGCCCTGGCTCAGCCGCGAGGTCGTGCTCACGGTGCTCGGGACCTTCGTGTCGTGGACCTTCTGGCGCGCCAACCTGAAGTCCTTCTTCGGCCTGGCCACGGTCGGCGCCGAGATCGAAGGCATCATGACCTACGCCGACAAGATCGACGCGGGCATCGACCCCGTGTTCCAGGCGACCTTGGGCGTGAAGCCCGGCATCGTGCACGCCGTCGGCGCGGCCATCGAGCGCCCGGACACCTGGACGGACAAGGACGGGACGGTCCACCACAACCTCATCCCCTTCGGCGGCGCCATCACCTGGGGCAACGTCCTCCTCTATAAGCTGCAGGAGTTCGTCGGCTTCGACATCTCCAACTCCGTGATGCGGACCGTGGTGGTGACCAAGAGCCTGGCGGGCTTCGAGGGCGCGGCCGACGCCCGCCTGGTCGGCATGCCCGCGGCCCTCGCCGTCACCGCCGCCTCCGAGCGCGACGGCCGCAAGCTGCCCTTCGACCCGGACCTGTGGCAGAAGTCGCCCGAGGAGGCGACCGCGCGCATCGCCGAGCTCATGCGCCAGTCCGGCGCCCTCGACGAGGAGGTCAAGGCGGTCCGCGAGCACCTCGCCTACCTGCGCGGGATGCTGGGCGACAAGGAAGCCCAGCTCGCCGCCCTGAAGGCCCGCTCCAACCCGCTGACCCCCGCCGAGCGCGAGGAATACGAGCGCCTCCTGCGCGAGCTCGACGGCAAGACCCAGCAGGACTACGTCATGTCCAAGCTCGCCCAGCGCCGCGACCTGCGCAACCCCGCGGCCGACGACCTGGCCGAGATCCGCCGCCTGCGCGCGCTCCAGGACCGCTACAAAGGCCAGCTCGTGCCGCCGCCCGACGCCCCCGCCGGCGCGGCCGACGAGCTGGCCCTGCGCGAGGCCTCCTTGAGGGCCATGGCCGTGCGCCTGCGCGACTACGCCGACGGCAAGGTCAGCCGCGACCCCCTGCCGCCCGTGGACCCCGAGACCCTCGGCCGCATCGAGACCTTGCTCGGCGAGATCGAGGGCCTGCGCGCCGACGTGCGCGGCGAGATGACGTCGCGCGACGCCGCCCAGCGCATGCTCCAGGCGCAGGCGCGGGTGCGCCAGCTCGCCTTGAAGGACCGCCGCGACGGCAGCGAGATGCTGGGCTTCCATCAGAACATGGCGCGTCTCGCCACGGTGATGGACCTGGCGCTCTCCCTCAACGAGATCAACGCCGCGCAGGCCGCCATCAAGCAGATGCTCGACCTGCTCGAGGCCAAGCGCAAGAAGATCGCCGACTCCCGCCGCGACAACGCCGCCGACCGGGCGCGCGCCGACGCGAACCGCGCCCAGATCGACCAGTGGCGCGCCGACATCGACAAGGACATCCTCGCCGACGAGAAGACCATCCGAGACCTGCGCGACAACGAGGCCAAGACCGGCATGGTGGCCCAGCGCGCGGCCTCCTTCCAGGCGGACATGGCCGCGTTCCTGACCCAGCTCGACGCCGAGGACCGAGGCCAGTCGGCCACCGCCGCCGCCGAGTACCAGCGCCGCCTCGACCTGCTCAGCCGGGTCCAGGATTGGCGCCGCAACGGCAACCCCAACGACCCCGACGCCTTCTCGGTGAAGAAGTTCGAGGACCAGCTGCGCGAGATCGAGGACAGCATCCGCCTGGCCGAGGACGGCTTGAACCAGATCCCGACGGCCCCCGTCGAGTTCGCGGGCATCCTCATCCCCATCATCCCCGGTCCCGAGGTGCGCCTGACCAACCCGACGCGCGCCCAGGTCCTCCAGCTGCTGGCCGACCGGCGCGTCCACTGGCAGGGCCGCCTGGCCGACTTCCAGTCGAACCTGGACTCCGTGACCCGGCGCCTGGACCCGGGCAACTCGCGCACCGTCGTCGACGAGTTCGGGGACGCCAACCCCGAGTCCCTGCCGCGCTGGCGCCTGCAGGAGCAGGCGCGTCTGGACGCCGCGCGCGCGGCGACGGCGCAGTACGTGGCGCAGATGGACCTGCTGGCCGCGCAGATCAACCGCGTGGCGGGCGCGCGCATCCCCATGCTCTCCGGCCTCTCGAACAAGCAGATGCAGGACGCCGTCAAGACGTACGGCGACGCGCTGCGCGCCGTGAACTTCCCCAACGGCGAGACCGTGGAGCTCACCGAGGCGCAGATGAACCTGCTCTCGCTGGCCAAGCTCGCGCCGCACGTGGCGCGCGAGGTCATCCGCGAGGCGAAGGCCCAGGCGACCGTCGAGGCCATCGATGACGCCCTGACGAACGTCCTGCCCGTCGCCCAGCAGCGCCTGTCGGCCGTGACGCAGATGGTCCGCGACATCCTGACCGACGTCGACGCCGACGTCGCGCTGCTCAACGCGGGCGGCTTCGGCGGCCAAGCGCTCATCGACCGCAAGACCGCGCTCCTGCGCGACAAGATCCTGCCGCCCCTGCGAGGCGCCCAGTCCCTCCTGCGCGACACGCTCCTGCCCTTCCAGCGCAAGTCCATCGACCAGGCGGCCCCGACCACCAGCGACCTCTACCGCCTCTACGACGCCAAGCTGACCTTGGCCAAGGAAGCCCGCAAGGTGTACGACAAGACCGTGCCGTGGGCGCTGGCCTCCTTCGGCGCGCCCGAGGGCGACCAGGCCGCGGCCCGGACCAAGATCGCGGACTGGCGCCAGCGCCTGACGCGCAACATCAAGGGCTACGACGACGCCGAGGGCCACCACAAGGGCATCGCCGAGCACCAGGCCGAGCTCGCCAACCGCAAGAACCCGGACTACACGGGCACCGAGGTCCTCTACGGCGAGACCCAGCCCTTCAGCCTCCCGCGCAAGATCTCCCAGTACTCCGCCGAGCGCACGCGCATGGTCGCCCAGTTCAACGCGAACGCCGCGGAGATCAACGCCATCATCGACCGCATCAAGGCCACGTCGGGCGGGCGCCACGACCTCACGGCGTCCAAGCTGCCCACGGGCATCGGCGACGACCCCGCGGGCGTCTCGCGCGTCCAGCAGCTGGTGGACGCGCGGGCCATCCCGCTCCTGGCGGACCGCATCAAGGCCGTGGCCGAGGCGGCCCAGGCGGCGGGCGGCTCCTCCGAGCTCGCCATCGGCTCGCAGGGCGACGGGACCGTGCCCGTCGGCACCCAGCCGCCCATCACCCTCTCCCAGAACCAGCAGATCGCCCTGCTGGCGCTCGACGCGGCCAAGCGCCTGGCGCCCTCCAGCCTCCAGTCGGGCGACCAGAGCTCGGCGTCCTACGCCATGGCCCGCATCCTCTTCTCCGACGCGGTGATCAGCGCCTCGCGCGACGCGCTCAACAACCAGATCCCGGCGGCGGAGGCCTTCATGAGCCGCGCGACCGCCGCCATCGACCGCGCGCTGGCCGACGCCGGGCGCGACGAGGCGTACGTCAATTCCAACGGCACCAGCGAGACCGCCGACCAGCTCCTGACCCGCAAGGCGCAGTCGTTCGGCCAGCTCAACGCCCTGCTGGTGGACGCCCTGGCCTTCTTCAACATCAAGCAGGGCTGGAACCGCGACAAGTTCGGCACGGTGGACCGCGTCAAGCAGTACTACGAGGGCCTGAGCGAGATCTACACCGGCGGCGCGACGGCCAACGACAACGAGGTCGTCGCCCTCGACAAGATGCGCGACGCGCTGACCAAGACCTTCAACGACCTCGAGGCCACGCGCCGCAAGGTCAGCGGCTGGATGGCCCAGCTCAACGACCCGCGCCAGAGCGCCCTGCGCCGCGTCAGCGAGTCCATCGCCGAGATCCAGGAGAAGACGCGCGCCGTGCTCGAGGCCAACATCAAGTGGCACGACCTGAGCGACGAGCTGAAGCGCTCGCAGGACGCCATCCGCGCCACCTTGACCCAGATCGACTCCAAGCAGGCCGAGCTGGCGCGCATCCTGGCGCGCCCGGAGCTGCAGGACGCCCTGCCGGCCGCCACCGTGCGCCGCGTCGAGAACCTGCGCATGGGCCACGGCGCCTACTCCATCGCCGATCCGCGCAACCAGGCCCAGGCCTTGGTCGTCAAGAAGAGCGACATGACCTCCTTCGTGGACGCCCTGCTCGGCATCTTCACCTCCGGCGCCCAGGGGCTGGCCACGCGCGACGTCGCCGCGCTGCGCGCCGACCTGCTGAAGGACCCGCGCGCGCTCGCCTCCGTCATCCCGGACACGGCGGTCATGGAGTTCGGCGACGGCGCTGACGGCTTCTACCTCGTCTACCAGTCGAAGTT
>CAZTZW010000219.1:2485-5288 GCA_964618085.1 uncultured Elusimicrobia bacterium | reverse complement strand
GAGCAGAGAGGCGCGTGTCTTTATGACGAGCAGGCTCTCCGCGTTCTTGTGGAGCTTCCCCTCCCACCGGTAATGAGAGACGACACCCGGGACCACGTTCACGCATGCCGCCAGCCGCGCCGCGACGAGGCCTTTCGCCAGTCGGTCCGCGTCCTTGCGCGGCGAGGTGACGAGGACGACGCGATAATTCACCGGAGTGCCTGACCCCTAGCTCACCGGTAGGTGACGGAGCCGACGACGTGGATCTTCAGCATGTTCGACGCCTTGTGCTTGGCGGTGCCGCCGGCGGTGACGAGGGTGGTGTCGCCCTGCTTGGCGAGCTTGTTGCCCAGCAGGATGCGCTCGCCGTAGGCGAGCATCTCGTCGGTGGTCTTGCCCAGCGGGCAGATCATGGGGTTGATGCCCCAGTACAGCGCGAGCTGCTGCGCGGTGGCCTTGAGCGGGGTCATGGCGATGATGGGCGCGACGGGGCGGTACTTGGACATCGCCCGGGCCGACCAACCGGTCATGGTGTAGACGACGACGAGCTTGGCGCCGGTGACCTCGGTGGCGTCGTGCGTGGCGCGCGCGAGGGCGTGGGCGAAGCCGGTCTCCGGCGTGTCCTGCAGCCCGTGAGGGATGTGGCGGTAGCGGAAGGGCGAGGACTCGGCCTTGCGGATGATGTCGGCCATGACGGTGACGGTCTCCACGGGGTAGAGGCCGACGGCCGACTCGCCGGAGAGCATGACGACGTCGGCGCCGTCGTAGATGGCGTTGGCCACGTCGGAGGCCTCGGCGCGCGTGGGCTGCGCGTGGCTGATCATGGACTCGAGCATCTGCGTGGCGACGATGGAGAGCTTGCCGGCGTCGTTGGCTTTGCGCACGAGGGTCTTCTGCGCGGCGGGCACCTCGGCGGCGGAGAGCTCGACGGCGAGGTCGCCGCGCGCGATCATGATGCCGTCGGCGGCGTCGAGGATGGGGTCGATGCGCTCGATGCCCAGCGGGTGCTCGATCTTGGCGATGATGCGCGTGGGCGCGCCGGCGGCCTTGATGATCTTCTTGGCCTTCATCACGTCGTCGGGGCTGCGCACGAAGGATAGGGCCACGGAGTCGATGCCGAGGTCCAGGCCCATCTTGAGGTCGCGCAGGTCCTTGGTCGTGAGCGCGGGGAGGTCGATGTCGGCGCCGGGCAGGTTGATGCCCTTGTGCTCCTTGAGCTTTCCGCCGATGAGGACCTCGCAGTCGACCCAGCCGGCTCCCGTCTTGAGGACGGAAAGGACGATGCTGCCGTCGTCGAGGCGGATCTCCATCCCCTTCTTGACCGTCTGCGGGAGCTTCTTGAACGAGGTCGAGAACTCCTCGGCGGTGCCGGCGACGTCGTTGACGGAGATGCGGGTGCGCGCTCCCCGCTTGAGGTCGATGGGCTCGCCGTTGCGCAGGCGGCCGACGCGCAGGCGCGGGCCCTGCAGGTCCATGACGACGGCCGTGGCCCGGCGCGCCTGGCGCGAGCACGAGCGGATCAGGTCCATCGAGCGCTTGAGGTCCTCGAGCGAGGCGTGCGAGCAGTTGAGGCGGAAGGCGTCGACGCCGGCGGCCAGGAGGTCCAGCATCATGGCGGGCTTGGCCGAGACCGGGCCGAGCGTGGCCAGGATCTTGGTCATCTTGGGGCGGACGGCGGGCTTGGTTCCGTTGGTTTTCATCGAGAGAGGACCTTCCTTAGATTCCGCCCGTTCGCGGGCGAGACGACGCCCTTCTCGGTGACGATGGCGGTCACGAGTTCGTGGGGCGTGACGTCGAAAGCGGGGTGGCGGGCCTTGGCGCCCTTCGGGGCGATGGGCGTGCCGAAGACCTCGACGACTTCGAGGGTCGAGCGTTCCTCGATGGGGATGTCGTCGCCGTGGCGCGTGCCCAGGTCGACGGTGGTGCTGGGCGCCACGACGTAGAACGGCACGCCGTGGTGCTTGGCGAGGATGGCCAGGCCGTAGGTGCCGATCTTGTTGCAGACGTCGGCGTTGGCCGCGATGCGGTCGGAGCCCACGATGACCGCGTCGATCTTGCGGGTCTTCATGAGATGGGCGGCCATGTTGTCGGTGATGAGGGTGGCCGGGATGCCGGCCTGCATCAGCTCCCAGAGCGTGAGGCGCGAGCCCTGGAGGTAGGGGCGCGTCTCGCAGGGGTAGACGTGCTCCACCTTGCCGGCCAGGAAGCCCGCGCGGATCATGCCCACGGCGGTGCCGATGCCCGCCGTGGCCAGGGCTCCGGCGTTGCAGTGGGTGATGACGTGGGAGCCTTTCTTGAGGAGCTTGGCCCCGTAGACGGCCATGGTCGCGTTGTAGGCCAGGTCGTCGGCGTGGTACTTCAAGGCGGCGGCGGCCATACGCTTGGAGAGGGTCTTCTCAGGGCCGGCCTCGGCCACGGCGAGCATGTGGTCGAGCGCGTGCATGAGGTTCACGGCGGTCGGGCGCGCCCGGCGCAGGACGGGCTCGGCACGGCGGACGTCGGAGAGCTTGTTCCGGCGGGCCGCCAGGGCCATGCCGAAGGCGGCGGCGCAGCCGATGAGGGGCGCGCCGCGCAGGACCATGTCCGTCGTGGCCTTGGCGACGCCGGCGGCGTCCGCGCAGGCCACGTACTTCACGCGGCGCGGCAGCAGGCGCTGGTCGAGGACGACGAGGCGGTCCCCCTTCCAGATGATGTGGCGGACCGGGTCGATGTGCAGAGGCTTGGGGATCATGGCTTGAGCGAGTGTAGGATTTTGACCGGTCCCATAAAAAGAGTCGGGGGGGGGGGGGGGGGGCCCCGCCGGGCCGCCCCCAACCCCCGACGG
>CAZTZW010000219.1:0-2475 GCA_964618085.1 uncultured Elusimicrobia bacterium | reverse complement strand
GTTGGGCAGTGGCTTGGGGATCTGGGCGTGAGCGATTGTCGTTTTTTGCCCGGCCCCATAAAAAGAGTCGGCGCCGGAGGGGTTCACCCGTCCGTCGCCGAACCTTCCCAGGGACTGCGGTGAAGCGAACGCTAGGGGATGGACTCCATCACCCGTTTGAGCTGCTCTTCGGTCTTGCCCACGATCTCGACCGTCTTCTCACGGCCGTTGGCGCCGCGCAGGATGCTGACGCGCTTGCCGGGGACCTCGAAGAACTCGGCCAGGTAGCCCGTGAGGGCGGCGTTGGCCTTCTGGTCCACGGCGGGTGCGGCGACCTTCACACGGAGCACGCTGCCGATGCGGCTGACGACTTCGTTCTCGGTTGCGTTGGGGATGACGCGCACTTTCACGATCATGCGGTGCCTCCTCTGGATGCCGGACTAGGTTGCGAAAAAATCTGTGTGCCGACCCTGACGATGTCGGCTCCTTCCTCGATCGCGATCTCGAAATCGCGGCTCATGCCCATGTTCAGCCTGCCGCCGGGCAGATGGCGGTCTCGCAGTTCCCTCAGGAGCCGGAAGCTCGGGCGCACGGCCTCGAGCGGCTCGACGTCGGGGGCGATGCCCATCAGGCCGTCCACGCGCAGGCGCGGCAAGGCTTTCAGGGACTGCAGCAGCCCGGGCAGCTCCTCGGGGAGCGCGCCGCTCTGGCTCGTCTTGTCGGTCAGTTTGACCTGTACGAACACCGGGAGCACCCGGTCCGACCCCGCGAGCGCGGAGTCGAGGGCGGCGGCGACCTTCACGCTGTCGACCGAATCGACCGCGTCGAAGACCTCGACCGCCTTCTTGGCCTTGTTCGTCTGCAGGTGCCCGATGAGACGCCACCGGACTCCCGCCGCGAGCGCGCCGAGCTCGGCCTTCTTCTTCTCGGCGTCCTGCACGCGGTTCTCCCCCACCTCGGCGGCCAGGCCCCTTTCCAAGAGCTCGCGCACCAAGACGAGAGGAGCGTACTTCGTCACCACCACCAACTGCGTCGCGTCGGCCTTGCGTCCGGAACGGACGGCCGCCGCATGCATGCGGTAGCGGATTTTTTCTAGGTTGTCAATGAGCACCGGACCCACAGATTATACCACAGAATCCCAGTGAAATGACAAACGCCTAGGCCAAAAGGCCCAGGACTCCCCCGAGGACCGGGGGTTCAGTGCGTCCCTAGAAGGCGAACTTCTGGAAGAAGTCCGGGACCCACTGCAGGATGTCGGTGAGGCTGCCGGTGGCCATCAGGACGCCCAGCGCGATGAGGAACCCGCCGGAGACCTTCTCGCCGATGCCGATGAAGCGCTTATACTTGGCGAAGAAGCGCATGAAGGAGTTCACGCTCAGCGCCGTGATGAGGAACGGGATGCCCAGGCCCAGGGAGAAGGCCGCGAGCAGGGCCATGCCCGAGGCGACGGTCGCCTGGGAGGCGGCCAGGCCCAGGATGCCGGCCAGGATGGGGCCGATGCAGGGCGTCCAGCCGAAGGCGAACGCGGCGCCCATGAACAGAGCGCCCAGGTAGCCGGCGCCGGTGGCGCCGTGGAAGCGGACGTCGCGGTACAGGAAGGGGATCTTGAGCAGGCCCATGCTGTGCAGGCCGAAGAGCACGATGAAGCCGCCGGCGACCTTGGTGAGGATGCTCAGATTGCCCGCCAACAGGCCGCCGAGCGCCGTCGCGGTCGCGCCGAGCAAGGTGAACACCGCGGTGAAGCCGAGGATGAAGGCGCCCGCGCCCAGGGCGGACTTCATCATGACCTTGCTGCGGTCGGCGCCGTTCGTCAGCTCGTCGCGGGAGAGGCCCGACACGAAGGAGATGTAGCCGGGGATGAGGGGCAGCACGCAGGGCGAGAGGAAGGCCATGATGCCCGCGAGCAGGGCCAGGGCGAGCGAGCCGCCGCTGAAGGCGGTGATCTCCATGCCCAGCTCGATGGCCTGGACCGGGGGCGCGATGGAGATGGCCAGAGCGGTCGCGCCGGTGAAGGCGATGCGCCGGAGGGTCTTGGAGAGGCCGGAGCGGCGAGACGCGCCCTGGCTCCCCCCGCCCGCCGGCACGGCTTCGGCGGCGGAGACGCCGGCGCGCGAGCCGTCCCACTTGGCGGACATGGTCTCGGGCGCGGCGACGGCGGCCTGGGCGAGCCCGGCGGCCTGGGCGGAGGCGGCGACGGAGGCCCGGTAGCGCGCGGCCTCGTCGCTCCCCTTGTAGGAGGACGACTCGAGCGGCGCGGAGAGGACGGTCGCCAGCGGCGCGGCGACGCGGGCGGCGGCGGGCGCGGCGACGGCGGCCGGCAGCGAGAGGACGGCCGCGTCCGGCTGGACGGCCAGGGGCTCGAGGGAAAGGGTCGGGGCGCTGAGGGTCAGCCCCGGGGCGGCGTTGAGGCCGGCGACGGGAAGGACGGAGAGGTTCGTGGGAGCGATGCGGGTGACGACGCCCGCGGATTTCAATCGGATGTTTCCAGCGACGGGC
>CAZTZW010000218.1:0-5315 GCA_964618085.1 uncultured Elusimicrobia bacterium | reverse complement strand
GGCTGCGCAACCGCGCCGAGGGCCCGCGCGGCCCCCGACGCGCGCCAGGAGGACGAGCGCCGCCAGCCGCTGGGCGCGCGCCGCGAAGCCCTGTTCGTCGTGGAGGCCGAGGACGCCCCGGGCCTGCTCGCGGGCCTCTCCGAGCTCTCGAACTGGGTCTCGGCGCAGGACGCGGCCGACGGCATCGAGGCGGTCGCCCGCCGCTGGTGGATGAAGACGGGCCGCCGTCCCGACGCCGCGCTCGCCTGCGCCTTGGTGGCGCGCGACTGGAAGGAGCTGCTCGCGCTGGCGCGCCAGGCGCAGGACTCACTCAAGTCCAACCCCGAGCGTCCCGTCGCCGGCGACCGCATCCACCTGACGACGCGCCCCGCCCTCGACGGCGAGGTCGCCTTCGTCTTCCCGGGCTCGGGCAATCATTACGTCGGCATGACCGCCGCCTTCGGCGTCCAGTGGCCCGAGCTCCTGCGCCGCCACGACGCCGAGAACGGCCGCCTGCGCGACCAGCTCGTGCCCTCGCGCGCGACGCCTTGGAGCCTGACCTGGCCCGAGGGCTGGGAGGCCCGCGCCGAGCGCGATCTGAACGACGACTATCACGCCCTCATCTTCGCCTCGGTGGCGCACGGCGCGGCCACCAGCGACCTCATCCGCTCCTTCGGCGTGGAGCCCACGGCGCTCATCGGCTACTCCCTCGGCGAGACGGCCTCCCTGTTCGCGACCCGGGCCTGGACCGCGCGCGACGAGATGCTGCGGCGCATGAAGTCCTCGAGCCTGTTCGTCAGCGACCTGGCCGGGCCCTGCGAGGCGGCGCGCCAGTTCTGGAACCTCCCGGCCGAGGAGAAGATGGACTGGGTGCTCGGCGTCATCGACCGCCCCGCCGACACCGTGCACAAGGCGGCCAAGGGCGCCGAGCGCGCGGCCCTCCTCATCGTCAACACCCCTTTCGAGTGCGTCATCGGCGGCTACCGACAGGCCGTGGAGAAGCTGGTCGAGGGGCTGGGCTGCATGTACCTGCCGCTCCAGGGCGTCTCGACCGTGCATTTCCCCGGCGCCAAGCTCGTCGAGAAGCAGTACCGCGACCTGCACCTGTTCCCGACGGACCCGCCCCAGGGCCTGCGCTACTACTCCGGCGCGTTCGGCAAGTCCTACGTCCCGACCAAGGACACCGCCGCCGACTCCATCACCACCCAGGCCGTCCGCTCCGTGGACTTCTCGGCGCTCATCAAGCGCGCTTACGAGGACGGCGTGCGCACCTTCATCGAGCTCGGCCCGCAGGGCTCGTGCACGCGCATGATCGGCAAGATCCTCGGCCCCCTGCCCCACGCCGCCCGCGCCATCGACGCCCGCGGCCAGGACGAGGTCTCGACCACGCTCAAGCTCCTCGCCTTCCTCATCGCCGAGCGCGTCCCGGTGGACCTGAAGCCCCTGTACGGCCTGCCCACGCGCTGCGTCGGCCACCAGCCCCCGCCGCCTCCGCCGGCGCGCCCGGTCGACGTGCCGCTCGGCGGGCGTTTCCGAAGAGTCGAACGGCCGCAGCCGGCGCCTGCGGCATCGCCCGCGGAGAGACCGGCGACGCCCGTCGCCGCCGCCCGTCCCGCGCCCGTCGCGCCGCCGGCGCGCATCGCGCCGCTGGTCCCGGCGCCGATACTTCCCACGAACCTACAGGTGCCGGGCGCGACGGCGGCGCTGACGGCCAAGGCCCACGAGACCTTCCTGCGCCTGTCGCAGAGTTTCGCCGCCTTCCAGGCGATGAACGTCTCCAACCAGATGGCGCTCCTCACGGGCCGAGTAGGGGACAGTCCCCTTAAGCTGGGGGACACCCCGCTTAAGGGCGGGGACCGTCCCCTACTGTTCATGGACCGCGCGGCGTGCCTGGAGTTCGCCTCGGGGAAGATCGGCAAGGTTCTGGGCGAGGCGTTCGCCCACGTCGACGCCTACCCGACCCGCGTGCGGCTGCCGGAAGAGCCGCTGATGCTGTGCGACCGGGTCGTGTCGGTGACCGGCACGCCCAACTCCTTGAAGGCGGGCTCCTGCGTCACCGAGCACGACGTGAAGCCCGGCGCCTGGTACCTGGACGCCGACCGCATCACGACCTGCGTCGCCGTCGAGGCCGGCCAGGCCGACCTGTTCCTGTCGGGCTACCTGGGCATCGACTCGCAGACCAAGGGCTTGGCCGTCTACCGCCTGCTCGACGCGCAGGTCGCGTTCTCCGACCACCTGCCGCGCCCCGGCTCGGTCATCCGCTACGACATCGCCATCGACGGCTTCGGCCAGCACGACGACATCTGGCTCTTCTTCTTCCGCTTCGACGCGACCGTCGACGGCAAGCCGCTGATGACGATGCGCAAAGGCTGCGCCGGCTTCTTCACGCAGACAGAGCTGGCGAAGGGCAAAGGGATCGTGCTCACCGAAGAGGATAAGTCTTCCGTGCCCGGACGAAAGCCCGCGGATTGGAAGCCGTTGGCTCCGTTCGAATCCGCCGTCTCTTTGAACGAGTCACAGATGGCGTCCCTGCGTGCCGGCGACCTGGCCGCGGCGTTCGGTCCTGCGTTCGCGCATATCCGCGATCCCGAGACGCTTCCCTCCGGGAAGCTGAAGCTCGTCGATCGCATCTTGGAACTCGTCCCTCAAGGCGGCCGTTTCGGCTTGGGCTTGGCCATAGGGGAAATGGACATCCATCCCGACGACTGGCACCTCGTCTGCCACTTCAAGGACGACAACGTGATGCCGGGTACCTTGATGTACGAATGCTGCCTGCACACCTTGCGCGTCCATCTCATGCGCATGGGCTGGGTGGGGGAGAAGGGCAAGGTCTGGCACGAGCCGGTCACCGGCCGTACGTCCCAGCTCAAGTGCCGCGGCCAGGTCCTCGCGAGCACGAAGAAGGCCCGCTACGAGCTCCACATCAAGGAGCTCGGCTACGAGGCCGACGGCACGCCCTACTGCGTGGCCGACGCCTTCATGTACGCCGACGCCAAGCGCATCGTCCACATCACCGACATGACCGTGCGGATGTCCGGCTCGACCCGCGCCGAGGTCGAGAGCCTGTGGTCCTCCGCGCCCAGACAGAAGACGGTCCTGTACGGGCCGGACAAGATCATGGCGTACTCGAACGGCAAGCCGTCCGAGGCCTTCGGCGACAAGTACCTGCCGTTCGATGACGACCGCGTCATCGCCCGCCTCCCCGGCCCGCCCTATCAGTTCTTGGATCGCATCGTAGATGTGACCGGTCCCAAGTGGGAGCTCAAGCCCGGCGCGGCCTGCACCGCCGAGTACGACATCCCCCAGGACGCCTGGTACTTCGCCGAGAACGGCCAGCCCACCATGCCCTTCGCCGTGCTGCTGGAAGTCGCCCTCCAACCCTGCGGCTGGCTCGCCGCCTACTGCGGCTCGGCCCTGACGAGCCCCATCGACCTGTCGTTCCGCAACCTGGGCGGCGTCGCGACCCAGTCCATCGAGGTCACGCCCGAGACGGGCACCCTCGTGACGACCGTGAGGTTGACCAAGGTCTCCCAGAGCGGCGGCATGATCATCCAGGGCTTCGACATGTCGATGACCGACGCCCGCGGCCGCGTCGTCTACAAAGGCACGACCGAGTTCGGCTTCTTCACCAAGGCGGCCCTCGCCGACCAGCTCGGTCTGCGCGGCCCCAAGCTGTTCAAGCCCGAGCCCGGCGCCGCCCCGCGCCCGCTGCCCCTGACCGGCGGCCTGCCCGCCTTGCCCGGCCCCAAGCTCCTCCTGCTCGACTCGGTCGAGCAGTACGACGCCGCCGGCCCCAAGGGCCTCGGCGCCCTCATCGGCCGCCGCGCCGTGAACCCGAAGGAATGGTTCTTCGACGCCCACTTCTACCAAGACCCCGTCTGCCCCGGCTCCCTCGGCCTGGAATCCTTCATCGAGCTGATGAAGTGCCACGCCCGCGACCGCTGGCCCGGCGCGGGCCGCTTCGAGAACATGGTCCTCGGCAAGCCCCACCGCTGGCTGTACCGCGGCCAGTACACGCCCGCCAACAAGGCCGTCGAGGTCCAGTGCTGGATCACCGAGGTCGACGAGGCGACGAAGACCCTCAAGGCCGACGGCTACCTGCTGCGCGACGGCCTGTGCGTCTACGAGATGCGCGACTTCACTCTGAAGGTGAACGCCTGATGCGCTATTCCAAGGTGAATCTCGCGGGCCTCGCCTACGAGTTGGCGCCCAACGTCGTCACGTCATCTGAACTCGAGAAGCGCGTCGAGCCGGTCTATCAGAAACTCGGCTTCCCTATCGGACAGCTCGAGGCGTTGACGGGGATACGCGAGCGGCGGTGGTGGGACGCGGGGTTCAGGCTCTCGGACGGCGCGGCCAAGGCGGGGGGCAAGGCGCTGCAGAAGGCGGGGGTGCCGGCCTCGGCGCTCGGCGCGCTCATCTACGCGGGCGTCTGCCGCGAGTCGGCGGAACCGGCGACCGCGTGCGCGGTGGCCTCCACGCTCGGGGTGGGGCGCGACTGCGCGGTGTTCGACATCTCCAACGCGTGCCTGGGCGTGCTCTCCGGCATCGTGGACGTGGCCAACCGCATCGAGCTGGGGCACATCAAGGCGGGGCTCGTGGTGTCCTGCGAGTCGGCGCGCGAGATCAACGAGGCGATGGTGGAGTCGTTGCTCGCCAAGCCGACGATGGAGCACTTCAAGCTGTCCATCGCCACTCTCACCGGCGGCTCCGGCGCGGTGGCGGTCCTGCTCACCGACGGGTCTTTCGGCGCGAAGGGGCCGCGGCTGGTCGGCGGGGCCGCGCAGGCCGCGCCCGAGCACTGGGACCTGTGCCGCTGGGAGCGCGACTTCATGCGCACCGACGCCGCCCTCGTGCTCAAGAACGGGGTGGAGCTGGCGCGCGGGACGTGGGGGCGATTCCTCTCGAACCTGGGCTGGACTCCTTCCAACGTGGACAAGACCATCTGCCATCAGGTCGGGGGGCCGCATCGCGCCGCGGTGCTCAAGGCTTTCGGCGTCCCGGAGGACAAGGATTTCGCGACGTACGAGTACTTGGGCAACATCGGCACGGTGAGCCTGCCGCTGACGGCGGCCATCGCGGCCGAGCGCGGGCATCTGGCGAAGGGCGACAAGGTCGGCTTCCTGGGCATCGGCTCTGGGCTCAACTGCCTGATGCTGGGGTGGGAGTGGTGAACGGCTGGAAGCGGCATTACCCGTTCTCGGGCCGGCGCGTGGACCTGGGCGGCTACGCCATGCACTACCTCGACGAGGGGAAGGGCGAGACCGTGGTCATGGTCCACGGCAACCCGACCTGGTCGTTCTACTTCCGCGAGCTGGTGAAGAGCCTGCGCCCCA
>CAZTZW010000217.1:0-5340 GCA_964618085.1 uncultured Elusimicrobia bacterium | reverse complement strand
GGCGCGCCACCAGGAGGAGTCCCGCGGGCCGGCCCCGGCCGTCGCGCACGCGCGAGAGCTCCAGCTCGACGCGCGCCGCCGAGCCGTCCTGGCGGGCGTGCACGGCTTCCCCGAGCCAGACGCCGTTGCGCGCCACGGCGTCCCATGCCTTGCGGCGCGTCTCGGGATCGAGCCAGTGCGGGCACAGCGTGTCGGCCAGCGCGCGGCCCACGGCCGCCGCGTAGGGATAGCCGTACAGGCGCGTGGCCGCGGCGTTCCAGAAGGTGATGCGCTCCGCCGCGTCGGCGACGACGACGGCGTCGACCACGCGGTCGAGCGCCTCGTCGCGCGCGCGGCTCGAGGCCGCGGCGCGCCGGGCCGCGACGGCCCGCTCGATGGTGACGCGCAGGCGCAGCGCCCCCGAGCCCTCGACCCAGTAGTCGGCGGCGCCCGCCGTCACCGCGGCCGCGCCGTCCTCCTCTCGCTCGCGCGGGACCACCACGACGACGGGCACGCCGGGCGCCGCGGTGCGCAGCTTGGAGAGCGAGCGCAGCCACTCGTCGGAGGAGGGCGGCAGGCGCGCCAGCACCGCGTCGCACGCCACCGCGAGGACGAACTCGACGAGGAGGTCGCAGTCCGCGCAGCCGGACGCTTGCCAGGACGCGGGGAGTCCGCCCGCGGCGGGCCAGTCGTCGGATGGGTCGGGGCGGCAGTAGGCGACTCGCATGCGCGCTTCTCTGGCGCCCAGTATACGGCCGGCGGCCTGACGGCGCCACCGCATACCGGTCACGTCCTGGCGAAGCGCCGGATTATACAGATTACAGGCCCCGGACGGCGCCCGCGGGGAGCGGGACTTGCGCGGCGCCGCGCTCCGGGCTATAGTCCTTTGCGATGGCGAAGATACTGGTGGTCGACGACGACCCGATGAACCTGGAGATCGTCAGCGAGTTCCTCTCCCAGAACGGGCACACGGTCGTGCGCACCACCGAGGGAGCCTCGGCCGCGGCCCTGGCCGCCCAGCACGCCCCCGAGCTGGCCGTGCTCGATTACCAGATGCCGGGCATCCGCGGCACCGACATCCTCGCCGAGCTGCGCGCCAAGCCGGCCACCCAACGCCTGCCGGTCGTCTTCCTCAGCGGCACGCCCGCCCTGCGCTACTCCTCCGAGGTCCCGGCCGACGAGCGCGTGCGCTTCCTGCACAAGCCCGTGGACTTCCAGCTGCTGACGGTCACCATCGACGACCTCATCCGCCTCCCCCGCGGTTGAGCCGGGGGACGGTCGCCCAGCTCGACACGGCCGCACAGGCGCCCATAAGCGGGGCGATGAGGTATATCCAAAGCCCGGAGTAGGTGCTCGACACCACCGCCGGAGCCAGCGAACGCGCCGGGTTCATGGACGCGCCGCTCACCGGACCGCCGAGCGTGGCCTCGAGTCCGACGATGACGCCCGCGACGACGGGACCAAGAGCGGCCGGCGCGCGCAGGACGGCCAGCAGCAGCAGGAAAGTCATGGCGAACTCCGCCGCGAAGGCCGTCCAGGTCCCGTAGTGAGGGAGCGTGGCGCCCAGCGAGCCGCCTTTCGCTCCGAAGAGCGCCTTGAGCGCGAGGCTGGCGGCGAACGCCCCCAGCAGCTGGGCGCCCGCGCGCGGCGCCAGCTCCCGCCACGGCTGGCGGCCGCTCAAGCACAGCGCCAGCGACGCCGCGGGGTTCATCTGAGCGCCGAAGACGGCCGCCATGGCGTAGACCGCCAGGCCGAAGACCGCGCCGATGCCGACGACGCCGAGGGCGCCGCCCGTGACGGCGTCCACCACGCACGCGCCGGTGCCGAGGAAGACGAGGCCGAAGGTGCCGGCGGCTTCGGCTCTAAGCGCGCGCGACATCGGCGAGCAGAGCCAGTACGCGCGCCTCGATCTCGTCGCGGACCCGGCGGAACTCATCAGGCGGGAGGTGCTTGGGGTCGGGCAGGGCCCAGTCGAGACGGCGCTCGGCGGCCAAGTGCGGGCACGCGTCGCCGCAGCCCATGGTCACCACCGCGGCCCACGTGCCGGGAGGAAGCGCGTCGAGCCCCTTCGAGCTCTGCGCGCCCAGGTCCACGCCCTTCTCCTTCATCAGCTCCGTCGCCGTCGCGTTGACCTTCCCGGAAGGGCGCGAGCCCGCGCTGTAGGCCTCGACCTTCCCGGCTCCATGCAGGCGGGCGAAGCCCTCGGCCATCTGCGAGCGGCACGAGTTCTCGACGCAGACGAAGACGAGGCGCGGCTTCATCCGCAGGCCGGGCGCGCGGCGGCGCGCAGACGCGCGAGGTCCGCCGCGGACGCGGGCTCGTGCGGCAAAGTGGCGAGCAGGCGGCGGGCCAAGGCGCCGGGACGCGAGGACAGGGCGTAGTGGCGCCAGCGCCCGCGTTTCTCCATCGTCACCAGTCCCGCGGCCGTGAGCGCGCCCAGGGGGCGCGAGACGGTGGGCTGGGGCAGGCGCAGCGCGTCGACGAGGTCGCAGACGCACAGCGGACCGCGTCCCAGGAGACGCAGGGCCCGGCGGCGCACGGGCTCGGAGAAAGCTCGGTAGAGGTCGACCATATATCCGCTTAAGCGAATATATTAAAAACCCGGCGCCCCGTCAACGCCCGGCGGCTTTCTTGGCGGCGTCGAGCTTGGCGTGCTCGCGGCCCACGAACCAGGCGGAGAGCAGCCAGAGCGCGGCCAGCGGGAGGCCGAGCAGCGCGGCGCCGAGGGCGCCCCACTGCATCCAGCCGACGAACAGGAGCAGGAAGCCGGCCAGGCCGCGCGCGAAGCGGTAGACGAACATCTCCACGAAGGCCTTCACGCGGTAGATGACGTCCTTGTCGGTGGCGGAGTAGGTGGTCTCCTTGGCGGTCTTGAACCAGGTGTAGCGCGACACGCCGTCGAGGCCGAAGAACAGCCCGACCAAGGCGAGGCTCGGCGCGAACGGGAAGAAGGCGAACAGCAGGAGGTTCACGGCGCCGGCGGTCATCAGCGCCCCGCTCACGCCCAGCTTCTTGATGGTCAGGCCGACGAGGACGGCGGAGACGGCGAAGGACGTGATGGAGGTCCACAAGTTGACGTCGGCGAAGAAGGACGCCAGGCCCTTCGGGTCGCCCGCGAACGACTGCGCGGCGACGACGCTGTAGAGATAATTGGTGATGTCGGGGACCAGGCGCTCGAGAGCCACCAGCGCGGTCAGCGCGATGAGGAACGGGGAGGAGAGGATGGTCTTGAGCACGCCCTTCCCGGGCTCGGCCGCCGCCTCGGTCTTCGCCGCGGGAGCCGCGCTCTCCGCGCCGCGCCCGGCCGCGCGCCTCTCCATCCACAGGAACAAGGGGATGACCGCGGCGAAGACGCCCGCGGCGATGAGCAGCATGGGCACGGGCCCGAGCGCGCCGACCAAGGCCTTCACCAGGAAGGCGCCCGCGATGGAGCCCAGCGGCGCGCCCGCGGCCACGAAGCCGAACAGGCGCTTGGCCTCGTCGCGCTTGAAGACGTCGTTCTGGTACGTCCAGAACAAGGTCACCGACATGATGCCGAACACGTCGGTCCAGAGATAGTAGCCGAAGGACGCCGCGGGCGAGCCCAGCGCGGACACGGCCAGCGCGCCGCCGGCCAATGTGAGGGTCAACAGACCCAAAGAACCGCCGATGAGGCGCTTGCGGGGCGCCCCCGTGAAGCGGTTGTAGACGAACACCACGGCCCCGGTGAGCACGGCGCTGGCCACGTACACCCAGGGGATGGTCTCGGGGCCGAAGTTGGTGAGCAGCAAAGCGCCCCGCGTGGGGCCGATGATGGAGTAGGCGCCGATGGTCAGGAAGTTCCAGGCGAAGGCGGCCATCGCCAGCTTGCCCGCGTCCTCCCCCGCCGCTCTCTTCATGCGCTCAAAGAACGGGACCTTGGGCTCCGGCGGGACCGGAGCCGGGGACGGCGAGGATGGGGACAGAGACGACGGCGCGTCGGACGGCGCTGCGAGCACGGGAGACGACTCGTCCGCTCGGACGAACGCCGCTCCCGAGAAGTGACGCTCCGACGCCTCGCGGCCTTCCTCGGCGGGCCGGTCCGGCGCGGCGGCCGGAGCCAAGGCCTGCGAGACGACTTCCAACGCGGCCAAGGGCGCCTGAGGCGCGGCGCTCGGCGCCGACAGCGACGAAGCGGCGAGAAGCGGGCCCGCGGTCAGGGATGGAAGGACGGGAAGCGCCGCCGACGTCAGCGGGAGTGCCGTGAGGCTCGACGGACCGGCGCCTAGGGACGCGACGGGCATGGCCCGCGGCACGGCCGCCCGCATCCCGACCGTATGCGCCAGGACGGGAGCGGGGCTCGACGACCACAACACGGCGGCGGCCGCTAATACGGCCGTCTTCCTCATATACGTCAGTGTAGCGCGGACCCGTCATGGCTCCAAGGGCCTTTCGTCCCCCCCGATCAGGCCTTTCGCAGGGCGTCGGGGAAGGCGGCGCGGGCCCCGGACCAGGCCTTGGTCAGGGCGGGGATGGGCGCGCCGGGGCGGCGGCAGGCGTCGAGCAGCGGGAAGGTCGAAGCCGGCACCTTGTCGCCCCAAGCTCCGTCCGCGCCGCGGCGGAAGGTCTTGGTGTCCGGCAGGTTCGGCCGCTCGACCTTGACGACGCCGTCGGGGAAGCGCGCGTGCAGGGCCTTCATGACGCCCTCCACGGACTCGACGGGGACCTTCCCTTGGCGCACGATGACCCACTCGACGAGGAAAGCCAGTCCGCGCAGGACGTCGTAGTCGTAGAAGCGCGGGAAGGTCACGACGAAGAAGTCCTCGTCCATGGGCTTGCCGTCGCGCAGCCGGTAGCCGAGGCGCCGCTCCAGCAGGTAATGCGCGCCGCGGTCGAGGAAGGCCTCCTCGGCCGGCGTGTGCCCGCCCTTGGCTCCGCGCAGGATGGCCTCGAGGGCCGGGAGGGTCGACTGGATGGAGGACGCCCCGCCCGACGCGTAGGCCTGCTCGTCGCAGTTGAGGCCGCCGTCGGGCAGTTGATAATGGAGGAACCAGCGCCGGACCCACGGCGCGCGGGCGTCCACATCGAGCCCGCAGTCGCGCAGGACCTGGTACATCACCCCCAGACCGCAGTGGCATTGCGCGTGGAGGCGAGGGTCCTTGCCCGCGGGCAGGGGCTCGCGCGGGTTCGGGAAGAAGTCCACGTAATGCGAGGCCAGCGCCGAGAGCATCTGCTCGGAAGCTTCACGCGGGATGTCGCGCGCTCGGCCTAATTCCCATAGGGTCGCCATGTGCCACCACGGCGAGTCCCACTTCGGCCAGTAGGGGTCGGCGGCGATACTCTCGCGCGCCTTGGCCGAGGCGAGGTAGGCGCGGGAGGTCTCCACCCAGCGGTCGATCATCG
>CAZTZW010000216.1:0-5352 GCA_964618085.1 uncultured Elusimicrobia bacterium | reverse complement strand
TCCTGCCCGGTTGGCGCGCGTCGCGGCCGTCGCGCGCCGGCGCGGGCCTCGGTCTGGCCGCGGCGCTCGTCGCGCTCACGCCCTTGGCGCGCCTGAGTTCCGTCCGGGCGGACCTCCCCGCCCGCCTCGACGCCGCGTTCGGCACGGCGGCGTCGCGCTCGCTCCCGGACGCGCCCGCGCGTCCCGCCGCCTTCCGCTGGCGCGACCTCGTCCTCGGCGTGAAGCGTCCGCCCGTGCGCGAGGAGGCGCTGTGCTACCGGCGCTCCTGCGGCGAGCTCAGCCTCCAGCTGTACCGTCCCCTGACGGCGCCCGGCCCGCTGCCGCTGGTCATCGTCGTGCACGGCGGCTCGTGGCGCAGCGGGGACCGCCTGGAGATGCCCGAGCTCTCGCGCTACCTCGCGGCCCGCGGCTACGCCGTGGCCTCCATCGACTACGGCCTGGCGCCCGACAACACCTTCCCCGGTCCCGTCGAGGACGTGCGCGACGCCTTGGCCTACCTGCGCGCCCGGGCCGGCGAGCTGGGTCTCGACGCGCGCAAGGTAGTCCTCCTCGGCCGCTCGGCCGGCGCGCAGATCGCGCTCTCGGCCGCGCATGCCGACGAGCCCATCGCGGGCATCGCCGGCGTCATCGACTTCTACGGCCCCACCGACCTCTACCTGTCCTGGCGCATCCCCGGCGACATCCTGCCCTCGCGCCTCCTGCTGCGCTACTACCTCGGCGGCTCGCCCGCCGACCACCCCGAGCGCTACGACGCCGCCTCCCCGCTGCTGCGCGCGGGCAAGGCCACGCCGCCCATCCTCATGATCCACGGCGGCCGCGACGAATTGGTCTGGCCCGTCCACTCGAAGCGCTTCACCGCGAGCCTCGCCGGCGCCGGCGTGCCGCACCTCTACCTCGACATGCCCTGGGCCACCCACGGCTGCGACTACTTCCTCTCGGGCCCCTGCGGCCAGCTCTCCACCTACGCCGTCGAACGCTTCCTGGCCAGCGTCTTGTAGGATAGGGGACAGGCACCTAACCGACATCCCCGTCCTCTTTGTCGCTGTAACAACGCCGCGACGAAAAAGTAAGCTGAATCATGACCGCCACTCCTTGCCCCGGCTGCGGGGCGTCGGGCGAAGGCTTCGTCTGCGCGTACTGCGGGGCCGCGCTCCACGAGCCCGGAGACGCCCGCGCCGAGCTCGCCGCGCTCGAGCAGTACCATGAGCACGTCGCCGCCGCCGTGGGCAAGACGGACCAGTGCGCGCGCATGATATCGCACGGCTACATCCCGACGAGCGCCAAGGCTCTCATCGAGGCGGGCCTGCGCTGCCTGCCGCATCTCGACGGCAACGACCCGCAGAAAGGCTGCGAGGACCAGTGGGCGGCGCGCTTGAGCGCCGTCACGACCCGCCTGAAGATCAGCCATCCGGGAGAGACGACCCGGGCCGCGGTCGCGGAGTTCGAAGCCAAGACCGCGGCGTGGAACGCCAAGCAGAAGCACGACACCATCGCGGGCTGCTCGATGTTCACGGTCCTGGGGCTGGGGCTGATCGCCGCCGCGTGGTGGCTGCTCAAGCGCCTGCTCCTGGCGCTCGTCCTTTCCGGCGCCGTCGCGCCCGTGCTCCCGTCCTCGGCTCAGGCGCCGGAATCCGCGGCGAAGCCGTCCGCCGTCCGCCTGCGCACGACGGCGCGCACCGAGAAGCACATCCGCGAGCGGCATTTCCCGGGCGGCCGCCAGACGCGGGGCAAGAGCATCTTCTTCCTCAACATGGACCTCAAGGCCTTGCTCGCCGCCGCCGAGAACGCGTCCTGGACCGTCCAGGCCAACGGCCGCCATAAGCGCGTCGTGGACGCGGGCAAGCCCATCGGCACCGCCCACCGCTCAGGACGGCCGATGCGCACCTACGTGGTCATCTCCGAGCCCGACGGGCTCGTCATCACGGCGTACCCGGGGGATTGATGGGACTCGACTGCATCTTGGAAGACGAGTTCGGCGAGGAGCTCGCCGTCATCGACGACGCCGACGGGGCGCTGGCCGCCTCGTGGCCGTGCGCGGACGCGTCCTATCCCTTCATCCGCCGCGTGGACCTGGAAGGGACCACGAGCTTCAACCGTCTCCAGCTCGCCGACGTCATGCCCGAGCTCGAGCGCCTGGCCGAGGCCGCTCCCGCCGTGCGCCCCCGCCTGCGCGAGATCCTCGCGCTGGCGCGCAAAGCCGTCGCCGAGCCGCATCTGCACCTTCGCTTCCTGGGAGATTGACGCCATGAGGATCCTCGCCCTGCTCGTCGCCCTCGCCGTCCCCGCCGCCGCCCAGGAGGACCTCTGGCTCGAGGAGATCGAGTCGCCGCGCGCGCTCGAGTGGGTGAAGGCCCGCAACGCCGAGTCGCTCGGCGAGCTGGAGGCGGACCCGCGCTATAAGACGGTCGAAGCCGAGCTGCGCACCATCCTCCTCGCCGAGGACCGCATCCCGACCCCGGAACTGCAGGGCCCGTGGGTGTACAACTTCTGGCAGGACGCCAAGTCCGTGCGCGGGCTGTGGCGCCGCGCGACCGTCGAGGAGTACCGCAAGGACAAGCCGAAATGGGAGACCGTCCTGGACCTCGACGCCTTCTCGGCCTCCGAGAAGGAGAACTGGGTCTGGAAGGAGGCGAACTGCCTGCCTCCGGCCTACGAGCGCTGCCTCCTCCGCCTCTCGCGCGGCGGCAAGGACGCCGCCGTCATCCGCGAGTTCGACGTGAAGTCCAAGTCCTTCGTGAAGGGCGGCTTCGTCCTGCCCGAGGCGAAGTCCTACGCCTACTGGCGCGGACCCGACGAGCTTCTGGTCGCCAGCGACTTCGGCCCCGGCTCGCTGACCAAGGCCGGCTACCCGCGCGTCGTGAAGACGTGGAAGCGCGGCACGCCCCTCGGCGACGCGAAGACCCTTTTCGAGGCGAATCCGGACGACAACTCCGCCGTCGCCTGGACCGTGTTCTCTCCGGAAGGGACGAAGACCTTCCTCATGCGCAGCAAGACGTTCTGGGAGAGCGACAAGTGGGTGGTCGCCGAGGACGGCACGCTCGAGCCCATCCCCCTGCCGCCGAGCGTCAAGATGATGGGCTGGCACGACGGCCGCGTGTTCTTCACTCTGCGCGAGCCGCTCAAGCTCGACGGAGCCGAGTTCCCCGCCGGCGCCCTCATCGCCTGGCCCCTGGGCCCCAAGCCCGTCCCCGAGCTGGTCTGGGCGGCCGACGAGCGTTCTTCCCTGAGCGGCGTCGCCTTCACCCGCTCCGCCATGTACTTGGAGCTCCTGCGCGACGTGCAGGGAGTCGTCGCCCTCGCCCGCCGCGACGGGACGCGCTGGGTCGTCGAGCCGATGCCCTTCCCTCCGGGGGCCGCGCTCGACATCGGCAGCGTCGACTCCTTCGGCGAGCGCCTCCTCGTCAACGCCGAGGGCTTCACCTTCCCGTCGACCTTGCTCTCGCTGGAAGGCCCCCGTGAGGCGCCCGTCGCCTGGAAGAGCATCCCCGCCCGCTTCGACGCCGCCGGCCTCACGGTCGAGCAGAAGTGGGCCGTCAGCCGCGACAAGACCAAGATCCCCTACTTCCTCATCCGCAAGGGCAGCGCGCCGCTCGACGGCTCGACGCCGACCTTGCTCTACGGCTACGGCGGCTTCGAGCGCAGCATGACGCCGTGGTACCTCGCCACCGCGGGCAAGACGTGGCTCGCGCGCGGCGGCGCCTACGCGGTCGCCAACATCCGCGGCGGCGGCGAGTTCGGCCCGCGCTGGCACCGCGCGGCCCTCAAGGAGAACCGCCAGCTCGCCTTCGACGACTTCATCGCCGTGGGCGAGGACCTGGCGAAGACGAAGGTCAGCTCGCCCCGTCGCCTCGGCATCATGGGCGGCAGCAACGGCGGCCTGCTCGTGGGCGCGGCCTTGGTCCAGCGCCCGGACCTGTTCAACGCCGTGGTCGTCCAGGTGCCCCTGCTCGACATGCTGCGCTACCACAAGCTGCTCGCGGGGCACCTCTGGGTCGGCGAGTACGGCAGCCCTGACGACGCCAAGATGGCCGCGGTCATCGCCAAGTACTCCCCGTACCAGAACGCGAAGGCTGAGCCCGCGTACCCCAAGACCTTCGTCATCACCTCCACCAAGGACGATCGCGTCCATCCGGGCCACGCGCGGCGCTTCGTCTCGCGCCTCCAGGAGCTCAAGCAGCCCGTGCTCTACTTCGAGAACATCGAGGGCGGGCACAGCGCCGCCGCGAACCTCGAACAGCGCGTGAAGCGGCAGAGCCTGGAGTACGTCTACCTGCTGCGCCAGCTCAAGGACTAGGGACCATGCCGGTCGACCCGTTCGAGCGCAACCGCGAGGCCTGGGACCGGCAGACGTCGCGCTGGACCGTGCCGGTGTCGCCCGAGCAGGTCGCGGCCGCCCGCCGCGGCGAGTGGTCGGTGGTCCTGACGCCGACGCGTCCGGTCCCGCGCGAGTGGTTCGGCGAGCTCAAGGGCGCGCGCGTGCTGTGCCTGGCCTCGGGCGGCGGCCAGCAGTCGCCCATCCTCGCGGCCGCCGGGGCCGTCGTGACCTCGCTCGACGCCTCGCCGGTCCAGCTCGGCCGCGACCGCGACGTGGCGAAGCGCGACGGTCTGGCCATCCGCTGCGAGGAAGGCGACATGCGCGACCTCTCGCGCTTCAAGGACGGCTCCTTCGACCTCGTCTTCCATCCCTGCTCCAACTGCTTCGTGCCCGACCCGCGCCCGGTGTGGCGCGAGGCCGCCCGCGTGCTGCGCGACGGCGGCGCTTTGCTCTCGGGCTTCAGCCTCCCGGTCGGCTGGCTCGTGGACCCCGAGAAGGACGAGAAGGGCGTCATCGACGTCCGCTTCAAGGTCCCGTTCTCCGACGAGGAGCAGCTGCCACCCGACATGCTGGCGCGCCTCCAGGCCAAGGGGGAGCCGCTGAGCTTCGGCCACACGCTCGAAGCCCAGCTCGCGGGTCAGCTGGAGGCCGGCCTCGTGCTGACGGGCTTCTTCGAGGACAACTGGGCGCCCGGGACATCCGCCCTCGGCGACCGCATCCCGCTGTTCGCCGCGACGCGCGCGGTCAAGACGCGGCTCTAGTAGCCGGCGGCCGCGCCGTCCTTGCGACTCTCCGAGGCCCCGTACCACGCGCCCTCGGGCGAGCGCATGATGGCCTGATAACCGCCGTACTCGCCCAAGCTCCAGTTCACGGAGTGGCCGCGCTGGAGCAAAGCGCGCAGCGACTTCCACTCGAAGCCGCTCTCGAGATAGAGCTTGCCGCCGTCGGTCAGCTCCCCGCCCGTGGGCTCCAGCGCGGATGACCAGTAGATGCGCGGGGCGTCGCCGGCTTCCTGCAGGTTCATGCCGAAGTCGACC
>CAZTZW010000215.1:0-5375 GCA_964618085.1 uncultured Elusimicrobia bacterium | reverse complement strand
CCATCAAGAAGGGCATCCCGACCATCCGCAAGTTCTTCGACGAGCAGGTCGCCAAGGAGATGGTCGCCGAGTACGGCCAGGCCAAGCTCATCGCCTCGCTCAACACCTTCGCCCACATCTCCAAGCTCGACTCGTTCGTGACCGGCGTGCGCGAGCTGCTGACCGACGACGGCGTCTTCGTCTCCGAGAACCACTACCTCCTCGACCTCATCAAGGAGCTGCAGTACGACTTCATCTACCACGAGCACTCCCGCTACTACTCCCTGCGCTCCTTGGTCTACCTCTTCGAGAAGCTCGGCATGCAGGTGTTCGACATCGAGCGCCTGCGCACGCACAGCGGCTCCATCCGCGTCTTCGCGTGCAAGAAGGGTGCGTACCCCGTCTCCGACAACGTGAAGAACCTCCTCGCGGAGGAGGACGCCGCCGGCCTGCACAAGGCCGAGACCTACGTCGAGTTCGGCAAGAAGGTGGAGGCGCACAAGGCCGCCTTCACCAAGCTTCTCAAGGACCTCAAGGCGGAGGGCCGCACCATCTGCGGCATGACCTTCCCGGCGCGCGCGGTGACCTTGCTGAACTACTGCGGGATCGGGTCGGAGACCCTTTCCTATATCACGGAAGGAAGCCCCATCAAGATCGGCCGCTACTCGCCGGGGACGCATATCAAGTGCGTGGACCAGAACGTCCTCTTCGGCCCCGACGCGCCGGAGTACGGCGTGCTGCTCTCCTGGCACATCGAGAAGGAGATCGTGCCCAAGTTCCGGGCCAAGGGCTTCAAGGGCAAGTTCATCATCCCTCTGCCCGAGCCCCGCGTCCTGAACTGACGGCGCCGCCCGCGTGAGCCGACCCTTCTTCACCGTGATGATGCCGACGCGCGGCCGCGCGTCGATGCTGCGCTCCGCGTTCAAGAGCCTGCAGTGGCAGACCTTCGGCGACTTCGAGGTCATCGCGATGGACGACGGGTCCACCGACGACACGCCGAAGGTGTTCGAGGAGTTCTCCGGCGACAAGCGCTTCCGCTTCCACAAGTTCCCGCCCACCGGCGTGGCCAAGTGCCGCAACTTCGCGCTGACCCAGGCGAAGGGGCAGTGGATCGACTTCCTCGACGACGACGACCTCTGGCTGCCTGAGCGTCTGGAGAAGTTCCATAAGGCCGCCGCGGCCGCTCCGTCGCGCGCCTTCTGGTTCTCCAACGCCTACATCTGGCGCTTCGACCGCATCGTGGGACGTTTCTTCGACCCGGCGCGCGAGATCCCCGAGGGCAAGGTCCCGGGCTGGTACGCCATCGGCGAGGACCGCCTGCCTTACGTCACGACGAACATGTCCATCCGCGCCGACGCCGTCGAGAAGGTCGGGAAGTTCCACGAGGACTCGCCCATCCTCGCCGACACCGACATGGTCGTGCGCGTGCTCGCCGCGGGATATGAAACTGGCGTTCTTCGTGAGGCGCTGGCTGTGCGCCGTCTGCACGACGCCCAGGTGACCCGCGACCATACCAAGGCGTTCCGGGAGAGCGCCGTGCCGCTGGCCAGCGCCAAGCTCCCGCCCGAAGAGGAGGCGGCCCTGCGCCGACGCTACGCGCACGACGCGGCGACCTATCTCATCAAGGACCTCGAGCCCGGGAAGGCGCGCGCCTTCCTCGACACGGCGCCCATCCCGCACGACGCCGCGTACTGGCGCCTCTACGCGGCCTCGCTCACGCCGCGTCCCGTGCTCGCGGCCCTGCGCGCGCTGCGCTCGGCCTACCTGCGCCGCGGTCCCGTCGCCCCGCCCGCCCGCTCGCTCGAGTTCGCCGCCGTCGAGGAACTCGTCCGGCCCTTACTGAAATGACCCTCCCCTTGACGTAAAGAGACTTCGGTTCTACACTCAGGACATGGCGAAGACCAAGGCCGCCAAGCCGAAGAAGACCTCTCCGAAGGGCGCCGCGCACGAGGACGTGCGCGAGCACAAGTCCGCGGAGAAGGTCATGCAGACCGTTCTTGATGAGCACAAAGTCGACGAGACGACCGTGCGCATCGATCAGTGGGTGCCCATCGAGTGTCCGCATTGCGGCGAGAGCACCGACATCCACGTGACCCAGGAAGAGGACGGCCAGTCGCTGGACCAGGACTGCTCCGTGTGCTGCCGTTCCTTCGTCGCCCACGTCGAGATCGACGAGGGCGAGCCGCACGTCAACGTCGAGGCGTCCTGACCGCGTGCCCGACGCCTGCCGATTGACGGGCGACGGGGACGGCGACGTGGTCGCGAAGATCCTCGCCCTCAAGACCATCGCGGTCGTGGGCTGCTCCCCGAAGCCGGAGCGCCCGTCCCACTACGTCTCCGCCTACATGCAGGAGCAGGGCTACCGCATCGTCCCGGTCAATCCCGGCCACAAGGAGATCCTGGGCGAGACCTGCTACCCCGACCTGGCCTCCATCCCCTTCCCCGTCGACGTGGTCAACGTCTTCCGCCGCCCCGAGGAGGCCCTGGAGCCCATCCTCGCCGCCATCGCCATCAAAGCGAAAGCCCTCTGGCTCCAAGACGGCGTCTACCACGAAGAAGGCGAGGCCATGGCCCGCAAGGCCGGCCTCCTCGTCGTCTCCAACGACTGCCTGATGCGCCAGCGCTCCCGCAGAAGTTGACAAAGGGGACAGGCACCTAGGTCAACTTTCTATGGAGTTGACCTAGGTGCCTGTCCCCTTTGTCAACTTCTGCGACTACTTCTTCTTTTTCTTGTCGGCGGGGGGAGTGGTGATGTCGACGAGCTCGATCTCGAAGACGAGGGTGGCGCCGCCCTTGATGGTCGGCATGCGGCCCTCGTCGCCGTAGGCGACGTCGGAGGGGCAGACGAGCTTGGCCTTGCCGCCCTTCTTGATGAGGGGCACGCCCTTCAGCCAGCACTGGATGAGGCCGCCCGAGAGGCCGGACTCGATGGGCTCGCCGCGCTTGTAGGAGCTGTCGAACTCGGTGCCGTCGATCAGGGTGCCGCGGTAGTGGACCTTCACTGTGTCGGCCGCGGTCGGCTGGGCGCCGGTGCCCTGGGCGAGGTGCTTGAGCCAGCCGCCGCCGGGGATCTCGACGACGCCCTCCTCCTTCTTGAACGCCTCGGCGTACTCCTTGCCCTTGGCGGCTTCCTTCTCCGAGGCGGCGCCCATGCGGCCGCGCAGGAGGTCGTTGATCTTGGCGCTGTAGGCGGGCAGGTCGACGGGGGAGGGCTTCTTCGTGACCTCGTCGCGCAGGCCGTCGGTGACGAGCTTGACCTCGGCGGGGGTCAGGGCGAAGGGGGCGACGTTGCGGCCCAAAGCGCGGCCGAGCGTGTAGAGCACGCGCTCGTCGTCGTTCTTGAAGGAGTCCTTGGGCTTGGCGGCGTCAGCGGCGTACGCGGCGGAGGACAGCAAGAGGGAGGCGCAGAGGAAGAGGTATTTCATGGCGCCATCCTAGCATAACCGCCTCAGTGCTTGCGGCTGCGGGGGCGGGAGGGAGGCGCGGCGCGCCAGACGTCGCGTCCGACGCGGTCGGCCAGCGTGTGATCGTCGACGAAGGGGTTGCGGTTGCCCTGGAAGGCGGCGGCTCGGTCGTTGCGCGCCTTCTCGCCGGCGTCCGGCGGGAAGCGGCGGTTCCAGTCGAGCAGGACGTCCACCTGGCGGTTCCACCAGTCGGCGCCGCCGGGGCCGGAGAAGATGGACGCGCCGCGGTAGCGCGAGTAGAAGTAGAGCATGCTGCGCGCCACGCGGCCCTTGGAGAAGTCCGCCGGCTCGAAGACCACCCCGTCGCTCTTGGAGCCGGCGGAGTTGCTGTAGGGGTAGGGCGGGTTGCCCTTCAGCTTCATGTTCACGACGCCGAAGGGGAGGGCGGCGCGCACGCCGTTGGGATGGATGAAGGTGGCCATCAGGTGGTGCAGGTCCGAGCGCATGGGCAGCCGCTTGTCGAAGTAGCTCTGCGGCCAGATGTGCTCGACGTTCATGCCGCGGTCGACGTGGCCGTCGCGGTTGCGGTCGCCCGGCTCGGGATATTCGCTGCCCTCGGTGCTGGTTCCCGGGACGAAGACGCCCGAGTAGGCGTCCACCACGCCGCGCACGCCGCCGATGACGACGTTGTCGACCTTGGAGAAGAGGTGGTTGGAGGCCGACTCGTAATCGTTCTGACGCTGCCCTTCGCGCGTGACGCGGGCCAGGGCGTCGAGGAGCTCGCGACCGGCCAGGCCTTCGGTTCCGGGGACGGCCTGCGGTGCGGCGGAGGGCGCGAGCTGGACGCGGATGAAGCGTACCGCGCCGGGATACGCTGGGTCGGCCTGGACCTCGAAGACCGAGCCGTCGGAGGCGGTCGCGCGGCCGTTCCCGTCGAAGGCGGCCGCGAGCCGGGAGGCGGCCTGGTCGAAGGACGGCTTTCCGAGGCTCTGGAGGATCTGGCGGGCCGAGACCTTGTAGCGGGAGCCCTTGAGCGGCCCGTCGTTGGGGGCGATGAGCGCTTCGCCGGGGTCGGCGAGGAGCGAGGCGGCGTCCGCCGCCAGGGGCGCCGCAGCGGGCGTCGCCGCGGCGGGGGCGGCCAAAGTCGTGGGGATGGGGGCGTCATGCGCCGCGCCGAGCGCCGAGATGGCGAGCGAGGGCTCGAGCGTCGCCGTCAGCTGGGGATAGTGGGGCGACGTGAGCCCGGCGCTCGTCAGCGAAAGGGAGCGCGGCGCGACCGGGAGGGGCGTCGCGAAGGCCACGCGCGGCGTGATGACGGGGGCGCGGACGTTGGCGGCGGAGGCGGGCGCGACGGCCGCGAGTGCGGCCAGGAGCAGGCGCAAAAGACGCATCGATTCAGAGTAGCCGATTCCCGGCTCGCGCGCCTGGGCCGTTGGACCTAGAAGCCTTCCCTTATAGTGGGGGTGGGTATTTGCTAAAATAATGACGCACCATGCCTTTCACCCGTCTCGGGTTGCGGCCCGAGCTGCTCGAAGCCATCAAAGCCCTCGGTTACGAGGCGCCCACTCCCATCCAGGAGAAGTCTCTGCCGGAGTCGCTCGCCGGCAAGGACGTCATCGGGTCCGCCCAGACCGGCTCGGGTAAGACCATGGCCTTCACCATGCCGATGCTGTCGCGCCTCATGGCCGACCGCGAGGCCGAGGGCGGCGTGGGCAAGGGCACGCGCGTGCGCGCCTTGGTGCTCACCCCGACCCGCGAGCTGGCCACCCAGGTCGAGCGCGCCATCGCCGAGCTCGCCAAGTTCTCTCCGGTCAAGTGCGTCGTCGTCATCGGCGGCGCCTCCATGCACCTCCAGATCCAGGCGCTGAAGGCCGGCGCCGAGGTGGTCGTCGCCACCCCCGGCCGCCTGCTCGACCACGTGCGCCAGGGCAACCTCCATCTGCGCGACGTCCGCGTCGTCGTCCTCGACGAGGCCGACCGCATGCTCGACAT
>CAZTZW010000214.1:0-5376 GCA_964618085.1 uncultured Elusimicrobia bacterium | reverse complement strand
TCCAAGCTCCAGCGCGAGCTGGGCGAGGGCGGCTCCATCGTCATGGAGGGCCGCGACATCACCACCAACGTCTTCCCCGACGCCGACGTGAAGATCTACCTGGACGCCTCGCCCGAGGAGCGCGCCGACCGCCGCTACCGCCAGCTGAAGGCCGCGGGCCAGGAGGCGGACCGCGACAAGATCCTCGCCGCCATCCTCAAGCGCGACCTCAACGACATCAAGCGCGAGATCAACCCTTTGAAGCAGGCCGAGGACGCGATGGTCGTGGACTCGACCAAGCTGACCCTCCATCAGGTGGCCGATAAGATACTCCGTCACATACGCAAGAACGCCAATGGCCGCGCGTAGCCCTCATGACACCCGCCGACCACCACACGACCTTCCGGTACGCCGCGGAAGGCTCGGTGGGCCATCTCTTCGACCTGGTCTGGCGGCTCAAGGTGACCGGGCTGGAGAACGTGCCGGCCTCGGGGCCCCTGATCCTCGTGGGCAATCACACGAGCGTCACGGACGGCAACGTGCTGGCCTGGGCGGTGCGCTCGGTGCGGCGTCCGCGCTTCCTGGCGAAGGCAGAGCTGTTCTCCGACCCCTTCCGCCGCTGGCTGTTCACCAACGCGGGGTGCATCCCGGTGGACCGCAAGGGCGACGCGACCGCGGCGCTGCGGGCGGCCTCCGCGGTGCTGCAGGGGGGCGGCTCCTTGGTGATGTTCCCGGAGGGCGGACGGGTCAAGCCCGGTCAGTCCCGGCCCCCGAAGCCCGGCGTGAGCTTCCTCTCCGCCCTGGCCTCCGCTCCGGTCCTGCCGGCTCGCCTGCGCGGGCCCGACCGCTTCCCGTTCGCGCGCATGGAGGTTCGGCTGGGCAGGCCCCTGCCGCCCCCGCCGCCGGGCCGCGAAGCCGCCGTCGCTTTCTCGCAAGCCGTGATGGACGCCGTGTACAGTCTTTGACTCTTTGAAGGTATCTATGGAGGACGCTATGGAGCAGCAGAAGACCGACTTGAACGAGACCGCCTGGGAATCCGCCGGAGGCGAGGAGGGCGCCGAGGGCGCCCCCGCCGAGGAAGGGATGACCATGGAGGCCTTGCTCGCCTCGCAGACCGCCGTCACCGACAAGCTCGCCGACAAGAAGGTCGCGTGGGTGAAGGTCATCTCGACGACCAAGGACACCGTCCTGGTCGACGTGGGCGAGAAGAACGAGGGCCACGTGCCGCTCGTCGAGTTCGTCGGCGACCTCGTGACGCCGACCGCCCCGGCCCCCGCGGCCGGCGCGCGCGTGCCGGTCATCAAGATCGGCGCCAAGGGCGGCCACGTGCTGCTCTCCCACAAGAAGGCGAAGGCCGAGCTGGGCTGGGAGCAGGCCGCCAAGGCCTACGCCGAGAAGCAGCGCGTGCGCGGCCTCGTGACCTCCGCGGTCAAGGGCGGGTTCATGGTGGACTGCTCGGGCGTCGCGGCGTTCCTGCCGGCGTCCCTCGCCGACCTGCGCCCCGTGCGAGAGCCCAAGAAGATGATCGGCACCGGCGTGCGCTGCTACGTCATCGAGATCAACCAGGCCAAGCGCCAGTTGGTGCTCTCGCGCAAGGCCGTCCTCGAGGAAGAGGCCGGCAAGCGCAAGACCAAGATCATGGACGAGCTGCGCCCCGGCGAGGTCCGCATCGGCCGCATCGTGCGCGTATCGGCCGATGGATTGTTGGTGGATATCGGCGGGCTCGAGGGCTTGGTCCGTCCCCACGACGCCGGCTGGGGCCCCGTCAAGCTCGAGTCCTTCGAGCGCGGCTCCAAGCTCAAGGTGAAGGTTCTGGGCAAGCCCGAGAAGGAGGGCGCGGGCCCGGTGCACCTGGGCATCAAGCAGCTGCAGCCCAACCCGGCGGACGCGCTCAAGAAGCGCTTCGCCCCCAAGTCCACGGTCAGCGGCAAGATCACCGACGTCGGCACGCACGGCGTGCGCTTCCAGGTGGACCCCAAGACCGTCGCCTACGCCCCCGCGGCGGAGTGCGACCCGGACATCATCTACAAGATCGGCGAGCCGCTCTCGGGCATCGTGCTCGGCGTGGACTCCCAGACCTTCGAGCTGCGCGTCTCCATCGCGCGCCTCAACGAGATGAAGGACCGCAAGCGCGTGGCGCAGTACCTCAAGGCCCCGCCGCCGATGACCCTCGGCCAGCTCCTCATGCCGGAGGACGAGGGGTGACGGCCAAGGCGCCCGAGGAGTCGCGCGTCAGACCCGTCCGCTCGCCCTGGGCCTTCGGCCCGGGGTGGCTGACGGCCCGCTACACGGCGTGGGCGGCGGGGGGGACCATCGTGGTCCTGTTCCTCGCTCTCGTCTTCATCTTCCGCCCCAAGTCGCTTCCGCGGCGGGCGGGGGAAGGGGCGTCGCCGGCGCGCCTGAGCGGCAGGATCTCGGCCGCGCAGGACAAGCTCAAGGCCGACCCGCACGACATCGCGGCGCTCGTGGACCTGGGCGCGCTGCTCTTCGAGAAGGGGAAGGACTCCTACGTCGAGGCCATCGCCGCTCTGGAGGAGGCGCGCTCTCTCGGCGCGCTCGACCCGCGCGTGTTCTACTGCCTGGGCGTGATGTACCAGGAGGAGGGGCTGTTCCCCTTCGCGCTCGACGAGTACAAGAAGTTCCTGCGCCACTACCCCGACGACAAGGAAGTGCGCCTGCTCGCGGCCAAGCTGTACTACCGCATGGGCCTGTTCCCGGAGGCCGTCAACGAGTACGAGCGCCTGAAGTTCTCGCACGAGGGCGACCCGCTCATCGAGGAGAACCTGGGCCTGAGCCTGTGGGGCGCCAAGAACGTGGAGCGCGCCAAGGCCGCCTTCGAGGCTTTGCTGACCCGCGGCGGCGACTTCGCGCGCCGCGCGAACTTCTACCTGGGCCAGCTCGCGCTCGAGGCCGGGGACTTCCCGGGCGCCGCGGAGCGCTTCCTCAACGCCGCTCGCGGCGGCGACCTGGAAGGCGTCCCGAACGAGCGCCTGCACGCGGGCCTGGGCATGACCCTCCAGAAGCTCAACCGCTTCGAGGAAGCCAAGACCTCCTGGGAGGCGGTGCTGCGCGCCGTCCCCAACGACCCCAAGGCGACGGCCGCCCTGCGCGAAGTCAACCGCAAGCTCGCGGAGCTCAAGCGCAAGGCCGACGCGGCCGCGCGCGTGGAGCGCCAGAAGGCCGAAGCCGCGGAGAAGGCGGCCAAGAAAGCCGCCGAGGCCGCCGCCAAGAAGGCCGCGGCCGAGGCGAAGAAGGCTTCCAAATCTTGAAGCCGGCGCTCCTCGAGGCCGCGGCGAGGCGTTGGGGCACCCCCCTGTTCGTCTACTCCGCCACGGTCATCCTGGAGCGTCTGGAGGCCCTCCGGAGGGCCTTCACCCGCGACGTGCTGGTCTGCTACGCCATGAAGGCCAACACCAACGGGGCGGTGTGCCGCACCTTGGCCAAGGCCGGGGCCGGGGCGGACATCGTCTCAGGCGGGGAACTGATGCGGGCTTTGAAGGCGGGTTTTCCCGCCGAGCGCGTCGTCTTCTCCGGCGTGGGAAAGACCACGGAAGAGATGGCCGCGGCGCTGAAGGCCGGAGTGTTGGCGTTCAACGTGGAGTCCGCCGAGGAGCTCGACGCGCTGGCGAAGGTCGCCGGCCGCCTGGGCAAGCGCGCCCCCGTCTCCGTGCGCCTGAACCCCGACGTGCGCGCCAAGACGCACCCGCACATCACCACGGGCCGCGCGGAGAACAAGTTCGGCGTGGAGGCTCCCGAGGCGCGCGCCCTGCTGCGCCTGGCCGCGAAAGACCACCGCCTGAAGGCCGTCGGCATCCAGTGCCACATCGGCTCCCAGATCACCGATATCGCCCCCTATAAGAAGGCCGCCGCGGGCGTCGCCGCCCTCGTGCGCTCGCTCGAGAAGGAGGGCATCCGCCTGGCCTTCGCGGACCTCGGAGGGGGGCTCGGAGTCCGGTATAAAGACGAGACTCCTTTAGACCCCAAGACGTTCGCGCGGACCTTGGAAGCGGCGTTCCGCGGGCTCCCGGACCTGCGCCTGCTCGTCGAGCCGGGACGCTACCTCGTCGCCGACTCGGGCGTGCTGCTCACGCGCGTGCTCTACCGCAAGAAGACCAGCAAGCGCCGCTTCGTCATCGTCGACGGGGCCATGACCGACCTGCCCCGTCCCGCGCTCTATGACGCCTGGCACCCCGTCTGGCCCGTCAAAGAGAGAAAGGGGACCAAGAGGCTCGTCGACGTGGTCGGGCCCGTGTGCGAATCAGGGGACTTCCTCGCGCGTCAGCGAGCCCTGGCGCCCCTGGAACAGGGCGACCTGCTCGCCGTGGGCAAGGCCGGGGCGTACGGCTTCGCCATGAGCAGTCAGTACAACTCGCGGCCCCGCGCCGCGGAAGTCCTCGTCGAGGGGGGGAAGGCCCGCCTGGTGAGGAAGAGAGAGACCTTGGCCGACCTCACCCGGGCCGAGGTATAGGGGGGAACATGGCCAAGAAGGACAAAAAGACCATCAAGACGTCTTCTCCCAGCCTCCCGCCCCCGTCGGCGTCCTTGAGTCCTCGAGGGAAGCGGTTGGCGCTGGCGGGGGGAGCCTGCGTCGTCATCGGCTTCCTCGTGCTGTCTCGTGCCGACGCGCTCGCCCGCAACTGGGCCGGCCACCTCGCCCCCTTCCTGATCCTGGGCGGCTACGCCCTCCTGGGTCTGGGTCTTTTCCTGCCTCCCCCCGAGCCGCCCGTTCCTCCCGCCCCCGCGGCCTGAAAAAACCACCTCGCGAGACGACCTCTCGCATTTGAGTCCGGTCCGTTCCCTTTTTTCGCCCCGCGGTCTTTCCGCGAAAAACCATGACCCCTTTCATGGTCTTTTTCGTCCCCGCCTTTTTTCCGGCTCCGAGCCCGTTTCCGGCTTGATGGTTTTTTCGGAGCTCCCGCCCCCCGTCCCCCTGCCCCTGGTTTTTTGCCTGATTTCGGCCTGATCCCTTTCATGGTTTTTTCGGGCCTCCCGGATCCTGGGCCGGCCCCCTTGGTTTTTTTGCCTGATTTCAGGGTCCGCCTTTCATGGTCTTTTTGGCCTCCCCGGATCTTGGGGTCTACCCCTGGGTCGCCCCCCTGGTTTTTTGGCTGCTTTCCCCAGTCTCCTTTCATGGTCTTTTTGGCCTCCCGAAAATCGGGCGTTTACCCTAGGGTCTGAGGCAGGTTTTTTTGCCTCCATTCCAGGCTCCTTTCATGGTTTTTTTGGGGGGGTGGGGGTACCCCCGGGGTTCCTTAAAATAGGGGGTATTTTTCGGCTCGTTTACCCTAGGGTCCTTTCATGGTTTTTTTGGCCTCATTTCGGGGTACCCCGGCTGCCCCGGATCTTGCCTGATTTTCAGCTGATTTCGGGCTGCGCCGGCCCCCGGTCCCCCGGTTC
>CAZTZW010000213.1:0-5383 GCA_964618085.1 uncultured Elusimicrobia bacterium | reverse complement strand
CTGGCGGACGCGCCCATGCCCGCCGCGGCGACGCCCGCTGCGGAAGCCGCGCCGTCGAAGCAGCCCTGGGAGCGGTTCTTCGATGGGACCGCCGTCCCCGCCAGCGAGAAGGAAGCCCTCCGCTTCCACCGCGCGTTGGACAAGGACGACGTGCGCCTCCATGACGGCACCGTCGCCGGCTACTGGCAGGTCTCCCGAAGGAAGTCCGAGCTGGAGCTGGATTTCCCCCTCCTGAAGGACTGGAAGGAGCGTCACGACGCCGCGCTCCGCCGCCAGGCGCTCAAGCGCCGCTTCCTGCCGTGGTCGCGCGGGAAAGCCTCGGGCCTGCCCGCCTACCGGACCCCGCCGGCCGACATCGTCATGGGCCGCGGCGCGCGGCCCGGCGAGCCCGAGCCGAAAGTCCTGCAGGTGCGCAGCCGCCGGCTCGTCGACTATGCGGACCTCCTCATGGCCTTGAGGACGGAGCTGCCCCAGGGCGGCGCCATCGTCTTGGACGGGATGGAGGCCTTGAGCGCGCGCGAGCGCGAGGATCTCATGAAGGCCATCCATCGCGGCAAGGCCGTGTACGGCGTCTCTACAGGCGTCGAGATGCTGGTGACCCATGAGACGGTCCCGTTGAAGGACGTGCGCGTCATCCTCCGCTACCGCGACGAGGCCGCTTATCGCCAAGACGCGTCCAGCGCGGCTCGCGAGGACAAGCTGAAGAGCTTACGCGGCAGGGAAGCGCACGGCTACGCCATGAGCCACGAAGGCTTCTAACGTCCACCGCGCATGAAAAAGGCCCCCGCGAGAGTGGGGGCCTTCTTCATTTTATATGCTCAGGGGCCTGGTGGCGCGTACGGGATTTGAACCCGTGATCTCTGCCTTGAGAGGGCAGCGTCCTAGGCCGCTAGACGAACGCGCCACGAGGACCCCGAGGGGAACGACGGAAGCGACGACGATGTATCTTATCAAATCACGGGCTTGGCGTCCATTTCTCCTGTTGGCCCTCCTGGGGGGGTGCGCGGCCCTGGACCGTGCCCTGGCCCCGCCCCTGAGGCCCTGGCCCGTGCCCGCCGACGGCCGCATCCGGCGCGAGGGACGCTTCCTAAGGGTGTCCGGGACGTCCCTGAAGAGCCGCGAGGAGGCCGACCAGGACGCGCGCAGGACCTTGGAGCGCTGGCTGCGGCGCCTGGAGCTCGACGTCGAGCTCCCCGAGCGCCAGCCGCTCATCCAATCCGTCCTGGATTCCCCCCACGCCAAGCCGGTGCCCTCCCCCATCCTCCAGGCCACCGGCTTCTCCTCCCTCATCAATCTGGACCTTCTCACCCTCCAGAAGCAGCTCGGCACCCGCTACGACTAGCCGTCTTGACAGGATTCCAGGCCGGCGCCATACTAGCGCCATGAGACCCCTCTACGCCTTCCTCGCCGTGGCCGTCCTCTCGGCGCCCGTCCGGGCCGCCGACAACCCCTGCTCGAAGCCGCACCCGGAGCCCAAGGTGGCGCCCATCGTGGAAGGACGCTGGCTGCACGTCCAGGAGGCCTGCGACCTGAAGGCCAAGGTCAACACCGACGGCACCGTGCCGGAAAGCGGCCCCTATCACATGCTGGTCGTCGGCCCCCAGGGCTCGAGCCAGGAAGGCCGGCACGAAGGCGGCGGCAAGTACTCCAACGGCTGGTCTCCCGTCTCCTACAACAAGGACGGCTTCGCGCGCTGCGCGGCCGGCGAGAGCGACCCGCGCCAGTCCGTCAACGTGACCCACTACAAGCACCGCACCATCGGCCAGACCGAGATGCTCATCGAGGTCAACGGGACCTGCCCCGACGGCAAGCCGCGCCACGTCCTCTACGTCCGCGCCAAGGAGACCATCCGCTTCCCCCGCATGGACGACGCGGGCAAGCCCTCCGGCCCGGGCGGCAAGTCCAACCGCGTCGTCGCCATCACGCCCGAGGAGCAGGCCGCCCTGTCGGCCCCGGACCGGACCAAGACCATGGGGCAGCGCGCGAAGCAGGCCTGCGCCGCCTACGGCTACAACAGCGCGCCCGATTACGACGTCATCGTCCTCGAGCCTTCGGGGCTCAGCCAGACGGGGATCCTCCCCGAGCCTTCCGGGAGCAAGACGGTCGTCCTGAGCCAGGCCGGCAACTGGGGCCGCATGGGCGCCGTCTTCAAGACGCTGCGCTGCGCCGACGTCCCCCGCGCATGAGCCGCGCCCTCGCGTTGGCGGCCCTGCTCGCCGCCCCGGCCGCCGCCGAGGAGACGAAGGCCGCCCCCGCCTGTCCCGCGGTGGAGGACGCCGCGCTCAAGTCCGGCGACAAGGCCCTCACGGACAAGGGCGTGCTGGTCGCGGTCAAAAGCGTGCACGAGGGCGGCAAGGCGCTGGTCCTTTACCCGAAAGGCGGCCCGGCCCATCAGATGGACGTCGACAAGCTGGTCAAAGCCGTCGACGGCATCCTCGGCTTCAAGCCCGGCGACGCCGACGTGCTCGACACCTTCACCGGACAGCTCGTCACGGTCAGACTGGTCTTCGCCGACTGCCGCGCCCGCGTGACCTACGCGCGCGGCGGCGCCGGACTGGTGCCGCTCTCGCGCCTGCGCCGCAAGATCGGCTAGCGCGACGGCGTCCGCCGCGCGCAGCGCCGGACGCCGTCATGAGTCCTACCAGGCGTACTTGACGGTGTAGGTGACGACGGCCTCGCCGTCCTTCTTCACGGTCACGGGGAACTCGATGGTCTGGGCGTCCTTCTTCTCCCACTTGTGGGACGCCTCGCCCACCTTCCAGCCGGTCCAGCGGTAGAGGTGCTCCACGACGGTGACCGAGATGTCGGACTCCTTGTGGTTGCGGACGCGGATCTCGAAGGTTTCTTCGAGCCAACGTTTCCCGGATTGGAAGTTCGTCCGCTTGCGCTCGCCCACCACGTCGAAGGCCTCGCCCATCTTCACGCGCACCTTCTCGTCCTTGGGGGTGTGGTCGATGGCGTCCTCGCCCGCCAGCTGCAGCGAGCCGTCGTCGTCCTTCTTATAGACGCGCACGCGCCCCTTGGGCAGCGGGATGCCCAGTCCGTCGGTCTTCTTGTTCTGCAGCTCGAAGAACACCGAGACCTTCTTGCCGGAGTTCAGGCCGTAGCTGGGGTCGGAGTAGGCGTCCCCGTAGAACTCGGTCCACTGCACGCCCTCCACGCCGTCGTAGATGAACTGCTTCTTGACCGGGATGCCCGCCGCCGAGGCCATCTCCACCTGCTTGGAGGAGTTGTCGGCGAGCGTGGTCGGGCGGCCCAACGAGTAGAGGTGGTACTCGAAGAACGCCTTCTCGCTCATCCCGCCGTCCATCTCGGCGGCCATCGCCATCTTGGCCATCATCGGACGAGGGTAGCCGCGCGGCGCCGCGACGGGCGCGCGGTGCACGTCGCCGGCCACGAGCTTGAGCTTGGCGTCCTTGAAGGTCGCGCCCGAGGTGTTGGAGACCGTGACCCACGCGTTCAAGTCGCCCTTGGCGTCGTCCTTGTCCACGACCAGCACGTAGTCGGCGTTCCAACTCATGCCGGCCGTGAGGTAGGAGATCTCCCCCTGGTGCTCGCCGGCCTTGGAGGACTTGAGCTGCCACACGAGGGTGGGCTTGGTGAGCAGGCCCTCGGGCAGCTCGGGCAGGATGAACTCGCCGTCCGGGTTGACGTAGATGCGCTCGCCGACCTTGAGCACGCGCCCGCCCTGGTTGGAGAGGAGGGTCCCCTTCAGAGAATCCTTGCGCGACCCGTCGAGGCCGTAGCGGACCAACTCGACCTCCTGACCGAGGTAGCGCTGCAGCAGCTTGTCCTGGCTGACCAGGTCGTACTGGAAGTCCTGCTCCAGCACCGACACCGCGTCGGGCGCGGTGAGCGACTTGAAATGGACGCTGGTCGGGTCGATATGGGCGGCGACGTCGACGACCTCCAGGCGGTTGACCCCCGATTTCAGGACGAACGGCCGCACGTCCTTGATCAGTCCCAGGTTCGAATTGTAGACGGTCACCTCCGCGGCGCGCAGCGGCGAGGCGAGCAAGGCGAGGACGGCGAGCACAGCGAGCATTCGGGTCATGGCGCTACCTCCGTGGTTCCCAATACGACGCCTCCATACTAGGAAAGTTCCCCCCGGATGCGTTACGATGCTCTCATGCCCGGAGACATCCCCCGCGAACTGCTGTTCGGCAACCCTGAAAGGGCCTCGCCCAAGGTCTCCCCGAACGGGAAGCACTGGGCCTACCTCGCGCCCGACGAGGGCGTGCTCAACGTCTGGCTCGGACCCGAGGGCGGCGAGGCCAAGCCGCTCACCAAGGACCGGGGCCGCGGCATCCGGACCTTCCTCTGGGCGGAGGACGAGCGCTCCATCCTCTACGTCCAGGACAAGGATGGGGATGAGAACTGGCACCTGTACCAGACCGACATCACGACCGGGGCCACGCGCAACCTCACGCCCTACCCCGGCGCCCAGGCCCAGATCGTCGGAACCGACCCGCGCTTCCCGCACGAGATCCTCGTCGCCCTCAACGACCGCGACCCGCGCGCCCACGACGTGTGGCGCGTGAGCCTGAAGGACGCTTCGCGCGTCGAGGAGGCTCGCAACCCGGGCGACGCCATCGGCTGGCTGCCCGACTTCGGCTTCAAGATCGGCCTCCACAAGGCCATGGGGCCCGACGGCGGCACCGTCCTTCGTCTCAGAGACGGCGCGGGCTGGCGCGACTTCATGACCTGCGGGCCCGACGACCAGCTCGGCGCGCACGGGTTCGTCCCCGGCGGCAAGGCCCTGTACCTGGAGTCCGACCTGGGACGCGACACGACCGCGCTGCTGGAGGCCCCGCTCGACGGCTCCGCGCCGCGCGTGCTGGCCGAGCACCCGGAATCCGACCTCGGCCCCGTCCTGCTCCACCCGACGAAGTACCACGCGGAGGCGGTCGGCTTCGAGGTCGAACGTCTGAAGTGGACCGTGCTCGACCGCGCGCTCGCCGACGACTTCGCCGCGCTGGAGAAGCTCTCCGAGGGCGACGTCCAGATCGTCAGCCGCGACGACGCCGACCGCGTCTGGTACGTCGTGGTCAACCGCGCGGACCGCTCCCCCTCCTACTGGCGCTGGGACCGCGCCGCCCGCAAGGCGTCCTTCCTCTTCGCGACGCGTCCGAAGCTCGACGAGCACGCCCTGGCGCCGATGAAGCCCGTGTCGTTCAAGAGCCGCGACGGCCTGACCGTGCGCGCCTACCTCACCACGCCGCCCGGGCGCGAGCCCAAGGGCCTCCCCCTCGTGCTGCTCGTGCACGGCGGGCCGTGGGCGCGCGACCGCTGGGGCTTCCACCCCGAGGCGCAGTGGCTGGCCACGCTTGGCGCGGCCTGCCTCCAGGTCAATTTCCGCGGCTCGACGGGCTACGGCAAGCGC
>CAZTZW010000212.1:0-5389 GCA_964618085.1 uncultured Elusimicrobia bacterium | reverse complement strand
CGTCGGCCCCGGAGCGCCGCACCCTGCGCAGGGCCTCCTTCGCGTCGGAGGCCTCGCCCACGACGGAGATGGAGTGGCTGCTCAGGAACGAGCGTACGCCCTCGCGGACGATCGGATGATCGTCGACGAGGAAGACCTTGATGCGTCCCCGCGGACGGACGGCGCGCTTCATGGTCCGATGATAGCTCCCTGGACGCGGCGCGACTATTGGGATTACTACGGACGCGGGTCGGGTTCTTCCGGCGCGGGGCCGCGCAGAGGCGTCAGGCCTTCCTGGATGGCGTACTTCGTCAGTCCGGCGATGGGGGCGATGCCGAGCTTGCGCGAGAGGCGCTCGCGATGCGTCTCCGCGGTGCGCACGCTGATGCCCAGCTTGCGCGCGACCTCCTTGTTGGCCAGGCCGTCGGCGAGCAGGACCAGCACCTCGCGCTCGCGCGCCGTCAGGACGGCCTTGGCCGCGCCGACGGGAGCCTCTCCGGGCGTCAAGAGAGCGGCGGCCATCCCGGGAGGGAAGGCGAGCCCGCCGGCGTGCACGCGGCGCACCGCCTCGAGCAGCTTGGACGTGGGCGCGTCCTTCGTGACGTAGCCTTGGACCCCGCAGCGCGCCATGCGCACGACGTATTCCTGGCTGGAGTGGATGCTGAAGGCGACGAGCTTGACGCCCGGCGCCGCCGCGCGCAGGCGCCGCGCCAGCTCGCCGCCGTCGAGGCCCCTCAAGTTGATATCCAGCACGACCACGTCGGCCGGCGTCTTCTTGAGCTTGCGCGAGGCTTCCGCGTCGCCCGCGGCCTCCCCGACGACGGTGATGCCGGACTGCGCGGCGAGGTAGACGCGCACGCCCTCACGCAGCGCGGGATGGTCGTCGACGAGGAAGACCCGGATGTCCGCCGTCTTCTTCCTCATGCGCCGCCCCCCCTCTCCGTCAGAGGGACGCGCACGGCCAGCTCCGTTCCCTTCCCCGGCGAGGAGAGCGCGCGCAGCGACCCGCCGACCGCCTCCGCCCGCTGGCGCATGTTCTCCAGGCCGATGCCGCGCCCGGGCAGCCGGCGCCTCGGGCCCGCGGCGAAGCCGACGCCGTCGTCGCTCACGTTCAGCAGCAGCTCCTTTCCTTCTATAGCGAGGTCCACGGAGACCTTGGCGGCCTTGGAGTGCTTGCCGATGTTGTTGAGCGCCTCCTGCGCGATGCGGAACAGCGCCAGGGCGACGTCGGGCTCGACCGCGGCGTGGACCGTGCGCGCGCTCATCGCGATGCCCGAGCGCTCCTTGAACTCCCGGCAGAGCGTCTGCAGCGCCGCCTCGAGCCCGAGGTCCTCGAGCTCCGAAGGCATGAGGTTCTGCGACACGCGCCGGATCTCCGCGATGGCGTGGTCCAGGAAGCCCCCCACCTTCAGCAGCTTCGTCTCGGCGCCGCCGCTCAGGCTCATCAGGCCGGGCAGGGCCTGGAGGCGGTATTTGACCCCGGACAGGATCTGCCCCACCCCGTCGTGGAGCTCACGGGCCAGGCGCTTGCGCTCGGTCTCCTGGGCGGAGATGACGCGCGCGTGCAGGCGGCGCAGTTCACGGGTGGCCAGCTTCAAGTCGGTGATGTCGCGCTCGGTGGTGGCGATCTCGGCGGCGCGTCCGGCGGCGTCTCGCAGGATGGTGACCGTGACGAGCACGTCCAAGGTCCGCCCGTCCTTGGCGCGGCGCTGCAGCTCGGTGGGCACGGTGTCGGCCACGGCCGCCGGCTCCGGCGAGGCTCCGGCCGGCAGCAGGCGGCGGAAGCTCATCCCCAGGGCTTCGGCCTCGGAATAGCCGTACATCCTCTGGGCGCCCTTGTTCCACGCGACGACGCGTTCCGAGAGGTCGCGGAGGATGACCGCGTCGTTGGAGTCGCGCACCACGGCCGCCAGGCGCAGCAGGGTCTTCTCGGAGGGCCGCTCGGTCCGGGCGGGGCGGCGGCCCGGGGTTCTCTTCACGCGCCAGTGTACCACTACTGCGCCGATATCCGTAGGATTCCTCGCCTCGCGGGCGTCCTCGCCTTCCCTGGGTAGTACTACCGAGCTCGCGGGGACAACTCCGAATAGTCTGTGGCCGCGCGCGGCCGTATACTGCCCATGGGTCCGACGCCATGGCCCCACAGGAGACAACATGAAGACCAAGGACAAGCTGATCGGGGCGGGACTCGGGCTGGCGGCGCTCGCGGCGGCCGGGACGTACCTTCTCTACGGCAAGCGCGGCGAGAAGAACCGGGCGAAGATCGCCGGCTGGACCTCTTCGCTCAAGGGACGGGCGCTCGAGAAGCTGGAGAAGGCCAAGGACGCGGGGACGGCCGTGCTCGTCGGATAAGGACGCAAAGGAGACAAGCGCATGGATCTGTTCACGTTCCTCGTCGTAGGGCTGGTCGCGGGCTGGCTCGCCGGGCAGTTCATGAAGGGCGGAGGCTACGGGGTCGTCACCGACGTCGTCCTCGGCGTTCTGGGCAGCGTCGTCGGCGGCTGGATCTTCGGCGCGCTGGGCGTCTGGCCGGGCGGCGGTCTTTTCGGCGCGGTCCTGGTCGCCTTCGTCGGAGCCGTGACCTTGGTCTGGATCACCCGCCGGCTCAAGGCCGCCTAGCGCACTCGGCGCTCGGGCATGAGTCCGGCCATAGCCCGTCTCAACGGGGCCGCGGGACTCGGGGCCGGCGGTATGCTAAAATCGACTTGCTCAACACCGGCAGACCTAATGGAAGGGTGCGTGAGCGGTTGAAACGAGCAGTCTCGAAAACTGCCAGGGATGCAAGTCCCTCGTGGGTTCGAATCCCACCCCTTCCGCCAGGTTGCGCCGCAAGGAGGCCGCTATGACGACCATGGCGTTGGCGCTGCTGCTCACGGTCCCGTCTCAAGCCGTCGTCTCCGCTCCGGAAGCGCCGCTCTCCGCCGCCTACGAGAGCCTGCGCATGGCCGTCCGCAAGGGCGGCGAGGTCGGCCTCCCCCGCGTCGGCGACCCTCAGCCTCGCCCGCGCCCCAAGGGCGGCTGCGAGCTTTCCCCCGCGACGGACGCCTGGGGCCGCGTCATGGCCCGCGTCTGCGCCCAAGGTCCGCTGAGACCGGCGGACGGCATCATCCCCGCGACGCGCGGCCTCGAGCTGCACTCCGGCCCGCGCGACGTCACGCACCAGTCCGACTACGTCAACCTGTGGGGCGCCGCGGACGAGTACGACACCTTGCGCCCCTACGAGGCCACCTTCGTCTCCGAGAGCTGGGTCATCGAGGCCGACGGCATGTGGCACATCGACCAGTGGATCATGAAGCTGCGCCTGGACGGCTCCCTCGCCGGCGCCTCCCACGGCTACCTCGTCGAGGAGCTGAGCGGGCGCGTGCGAGACTCCGGCTCCTACGGCGCGGAGCTCGCGGACCCGAAGACCAAGGCCAAGCACGAGGCCCTGCTCGCGCTGTGGAGCGGCGAGAAGCCCTAGCCCGCCCCACCATCCCCCGGAGGCACCATGTCCTGGCTCAAGAAGCTCAACCCTTTCGCGAAAGACGAGACGGCTCCGGCCGGCGACGCGTCCGGCATGCCCGGCCTGCCGCCCGAGCTCGCCAACGACCCCAAGGCCAAGGGGATGATGGCGATGTTCTACCGCAAGTGGAAGGACCCGGCCTTCATGAAGCAGATGCGCGTGCTGGCCGCCCACATGCAGAAGGAAGGCGTGGACGTGCGCGACATGGGCGCGGTGAAGGCCTGGGTCGAGAAGAACCAGGCGCGCATCGAGAAGGGCGAGTTCAGCGACCTCCCCGGCGGCGACGGCGCCAAGCAGGAGACCGTGGTCAACACCGGTCCCGACGTGGGCCGCAACGACCCCTGTCCCTGCGGCTCCGGCAAGAAGTTCAAGAAGTGCCACGGCAAGTGAGCCGCGCGCCGCGGATCCGATAGGGTCCGGCGCGCGCGGGGCTGAGACCCATTTCCGCGTGGGTCCTTTGCCTTTGTAAGTTCAGGACTTTCGCGCCGCCATCGCCGACGGGCAAATGGTCTCATGCCGTCCATGAAGACCATCATCGCCGTCTCCCTCGTCCTTGGCGCGACCTCCGCGTCCGCCATGAGGCACATCGCGGCTCCGCGCTCCGTCGCGCCGGCCGCCGTGCTGCCCCTGGGCGCGCTGCCGCGCCCGACGCTCCTGGCCCCGGCCATGAGCCTGACCCCGTCGTTCGGCCTGACCACGCCGAACCTGACCGCCGCGCCTTCCGCGCTCAGCGCGCCGGCCCTGACGCTCACGCCCTCCGCGCTCCCGCTGCCCGCCGCCGTCGCCGCGCCGGCCGCCGCCGACGCTCCGATGGCCAAGGCTTCCTTAGATAGCGCGGCCGCGGCCCTGGCCGCTCCGAACGCGGACCAGGCGAACGCGTCCCGCCAGGCCTTCGACGCGATGAAGCTGGGCGCGCCCAACGACTCGCCTTTCTCCTCCCTCGGCGAGTCCCTCGACGGCGGGCGCATCGGCTTCCGCCAGGCCGACTCCTCCGAGAGCCGCCGCCTCGCCTCGGCGGTCCAGCTGTTGTCGCGCTCGCCCGTCGGCCTCGAGATGTACGAGAGGGTGTACGGCCAGCACAACCGCCTGGAGTTCCTCATCGACTCCGACCCGGCCGCGAACTACGACGCCAAGCTGACCTGGCGCGGCGGCGTGCCCGTGGTGGCGCTGAGCCAGGACATCATGCGCCGGGGCTCCGACGCCTTGGTGGCCGCCCTGCTCATCCGCGAGCTCTCGCACCTCTACTACTCGGGCTTCCCGGACTCCACCGAGCGCTCCTGGATGGCTTACTCCGCCATGACCCGCACCTTCGCCGAGATCACCAACAGCGGCTACTCCTACTGGGACCACCGCAACGACCTCTCGCGCGAGGGCCGCTACCTGATGCAGTCCTTCTTCCAGAGCTGGGGCGCCGCCGCCCGCGAGACCTACCCGCGCCAGGGCTCGTTCTTCAACTGGCTCAAGACCGGCACGCAGACCAAGTCCGGCCCGCGCTCGAACATGAGCCTGCGCGAGCAGTACAACCGCGGCTTGATCACCTGGTCGCAGCTCACCGAGATGGACCGCTACTTCGACACCTTGCTGGAGAGCGAGCGCTACTGGCTCTCTCAGCGCCGCTAGACCCCGACACCGGAGAAAAACATGAACGCTAAGACCCTCCTCTCCCTCCTGGCGCTGGCGGCCGTTCCCGCCGCCGCCTTGAACCTGCCGGCGAGCCTCACCGCCGGGCAGGCGTTCGAAGCCGAGCTCGCGGCCGATCCCGCGACGCTCGCGGCGCGCGCCGCCGTGGCGCACCGCTTCGTCCCCGTCATCGACGGCGCCGCCGCCGCCCGCCTGGACGCGCTCGCCGACGGCATCATCCTGACCCAGGGCCTGCCGCCGCCCCCCGGCGACCAGCGCGGGACCCTGCCG
>CAZTZW010000211.1:0-5391 GCA_964618085.1 uncultured Elusimicrobia bacterium | reverse complement strand
GACTCAACGCCATCGTGCACAAGTCCTACGGCCCGTGGACGCCGTTCTTCGGCATGGGCTACAACTACGCGACGGGCTCGGCGCGCGCGCGCCTGGAACTCATCCCTCATTCGGAGATCATCCCCGTCATCATCGGCGAAGGCAGCTCCCGTCCCGAACAGAGCCAGGGCCGCTGGATCGGCGGCGTCGAGTACCAGCGCCCGACTTGGAGCGTGTTCGCCAACGCCGAGTTCAAGGCGCTCGGACGCCTCCAGTACCGCAGCTTCATCGCCCAGATCGGCGTGGCCCTGCCCTACGAGATCGGCCGCGGCCCGGCCATCATCTACAAGAAGCGCAAGGAGGGGACCCCGACCTACCTCGAGCGCCGCTCCTCGGCCGATGACGACGAGTCCGCGGCGAAGCCCGCGACCCGCAAGCGCCGGCCCGAGGCGAATCCCCGTCCCGAGCCCGAGATCAAGCCGCGCCCGTACAAGCCCAAGGTCGAGAACGACCAGCCGACCATGATCTTCCTGCAATGAGAAGGCTCCTCGCCGCCGCCGTCGCCCTGTCGGTCGCCCTGGCTCCTCTGCCGGCGGCCGCGGCGGCGTCCGTGCGCGGGGCCGTCGCGCCCCGGACCGGCGCCCCGGTCGCGCCCGTCGTCCCCGTCTCTTCCCTCCTGCTCGCGTCCCCGCAGTCCGCCCTCGGCGCCGTCCCGTCTCTGACGCCGTCGGCGGCCCTGGCAGTGCCCAATCTCGCTCCCTCGGCGCTCGCGGCCCTCGTCCCCGCCGTCGTGCCGCCCGCAGCGTCCCTGCCCGCCGCCCTCGCGGCGCCCGACGCCGCGGCGACGCCGCTCCAGCGCAGCCTGTCCGCCCTCTCCGCGCCCTCCGACATGGACGCCTTGCCCCCGGGCGCGGCCTCCGAGGCCTCCGGCCGCGCGGCCGAGACCGATTTCGCCAAGCGCCTCGGGCTGCCCGCGGCCGAGAGCTCGGTCCTGACGGCCGCCGCCGACGCCCCGACGCCGGGCGAGCCGCTGATGTCCTTCAAGCCGGACCTGCCGCGCGAGCCGCGCGCCTCCGAGCCTTTGCCGCCCCGCTCCGAGCGCGAGAACCGCACCGCCCTGTTCCCGCTGTGGCTGGCGGCGGTCTCGGGCGCGGCGTGGCTGGTCATCGAGGTCTCGCGCTGGACCGCGACCGCCCTCACCGCGACGGCCGTCGACCCGGCCGGCGGACTTACCGTCCTCGGCGTGGCCGCCGCGACGGCGCTCGGCATCTCGGGAGCCTTCGTGCTCAACGCGGCGGTCGAGGCCGCCGCCTACGGCCTGATGCTCTGGAAGGGACGCGGCGTCACCGACGAGCAGTTCCGCGTATTCCTCCGAGCCGAGGTGCTCGAAGGCCGCCTGGACGCCAACGCCGCGGCGATGATCAAGCCGTACCGCCCGGACGGCTGGAACGGGATGACCTTCGCCTTCGCGGCGCGCGGCTCCATCTGGGTGCGCCCCGAGCTGGTGGCGTTCCCGGGCTTCCTGCGCATGACCTTGCTGCATGAGCTCAGCCACGCGCGCAAGCGCGGGCCGCGCGGGCCCCCGCGCGGGGCCGTACGGCGCGTCCTCGCCTCCTTCGGCTCCGAGCTGCGCGCCCGCGTCACCGAGCTGCGGGGCCCGGGCGCCCTCAAGACCATCAAGATCCCCGCGCTCGAGCGCGCCCTGCGCCAGGCGCAGATCTCGCTCAAGCTCGCCCAGCCCTACGACGTGCTCGTGCTCAACCCCGGCAGCGACGACCTGCGCGACCCCAAACTGTACGCCGGCCTCTCCGACGGCACCGCGCGCGTGACGCCTCTCGACAGCGCGGAGCCCGCCAAGACCCTTTCCTCGACCCCCGAACGGGGCTTCCACGCCGTGGTGTTCGGCGGCGCCTCGGCCCTCCTGCCGGCCTCCGACACCACGGACGGGAAGGTCCTGGACGCGGCGATGCGCCAGCTCGACAGCCTCAACCTGCTGTCGGCGCGCCTCATCGCGCGCGGCGACTCCTCTTTCGCCCCGGGGACGCCCGAGGCCGCGGACTGGAGCGAGCTGGTCGGCAAGGCCGAGCGCCTCAAGCGGAAGGGCTCGAGCAAGGCGATGGCGGCTTTCGAGACGGACGTGCGCAAGCTCTGGCATCAGATCGCCTCCACGCGCTTGAAGAACCTGCAGGCCACGGGCGTCACCGACGGGCTGTACCGCAGCCTCGCCGACCGCGGCATGGCCTTCGTGTCCTTCGGCCCCCAGGACGCGGGCGTGCAGGTCTGGGAGCGCCTGCTGCGCTACTGGGAGTCGCCGGACGGCGGCCAGCTCAAGGTGACGCGCGTCGACCTCGAGGACGGCGGGCACGTCCTGGTGGTGCGCAAGACCGAGGCGCGCGTCGGCCTGTGGCTGCGTCCCACGGGCGGCGGCCGCATCCTGACCTCGGTGGCGAACGCCGACCGGAGCATCGGGGGCAGGTTCAAGGCGGCCCAGGCGCTGACGGCCGCCGGCTTCGGCGCGCAGCTCAAGCTGTTCGAGGAGATGGACGTCGCCGTGCGCCACGTCTTCGCCGCCGACATCGGCCGCCAGGAGATCTACGTCACCGTGCCGCGCCGCAACAAGTCCGCCATCCTCAAGTTCGTGAGCTCGGAGTCGGTCACCATCGCGGCCTCGAAGCAGGATTTCCAGACGCACCTGATGGACGCGGGCAAGGCGCACAACGTCCAGCCGGTGTTCGAGGCGGGCGTCACGGGCGCGACCGGCACCATCCTCTGGGCGGACACGGGCGGCGAGGCCGGGCACGAGGACTTCCTGGGCCGTCTCGACGTCGTGGACATGCCCAACGAGGGTCCCGAGGACTGGCACGGCCACGGCACCCACGTCGCGGGCATCTCCATCGCCGACCGCGACCCCTTCATCGGCATGGCGCCCAAGGCCAACGGCGTCATGGTCAAGGTGTTCTCCCGCGAGTCGCCGGGCGCCTCCGACGGCGACATCATGGCTTCCGCGGTCGTCGCGCGCGAGCGCGGCGCGGACGTGGTGTCCCTGAGCCTCGGCAGCCGCGGCGCCTCGGCGGACAACCTCGCGGAGTTCTTCTCCCAGCTGACCCGCCAGAAGATGTCCAACGGCGATTATCCCATCGTCACGGGCAGCGCGGGCAACTCCGGCCCCTTCGATAAGACCCTCTCCCAGCCCGCCGCCGGCGTCAACGTCATCGCCGTGGCCGCCGCGGCCAAGAGCCTCGACGACGGCCGCCCCGAGATATCGTTCTTCAGCTCGGTCGGTCCCGACGTGGACCGCCGCTTCAGCGTGCGCCGCCTGCGCATGAAGCCCGAGATCACCGCGCTCGGCGGCGACATCGTCACGGTCGCGGGCTCGGCCGCCATCTACCTGCACGGCATCTTCTCGAGCAAGTCGAAGGACTCGCCGCGTTCCGCCTCCGACCACGAGGACGGCAAGCACACCGGCCTCTCCGGCACGTCCATGTCGAACCCGATGGTCGCCGGCATCGCCCTGCTGGTGAAGCTCGCGATGAAGGCCTCGGGCGCGATGACGCCCTTCGTGACGGAGAACCTGCCTTTCGTCATGAAGGCGGTCCTCATGCGCACCTCCCGCGACCTGGGCGCGCCCGTCTGGTTCCAGGGGGCGGGCCTCGTGGACGCGGCCGCCGCGGTCAAGCTCGTCGTCGCCGCCGGCGCCGGCAAGATGAGCCGCGGCCTGAGGACGCTGCTGGGCGAGCGCGACGCCTCCGTCGCGCCCGAGGGCTGGGGCTGGGTGGAGCGCTTGAAGGCGCTGTCCGACGTCGAGGACGAGGTGTTCCGCTCGGCGGAGATGGCCAAGAGCGAAGCCCAGGCCCGTCTCGAGGAGCCCGGCCCCGAGGACGCCGACATCCCGGCCGAGGAGCGCGCGGCCATCAACAACCTCGCGCAGGCCGACGCCCAGCGCCGCTTCAACGCCGCGCGCGACGCCGCCCTGCCCAAGGTGCTGGAGGCGCTGAAGGACCCGGTGTGGCTGGTGCGCCATCAGGCGGCCTTCGTCCTGGCCAACTTCCGCGTCGCGGCCGCCGCGCTGCCGCTGGCCGAGGTCGCGCTCAACGACGCGGACCCGCGCGTGCGCCGCATGGCCTTCCTCGCCCTGGCCGAGATGCCGACGCACTCCGTGGACCTCCTGCTGCGCCAGGCCGCGGGCCGCGAGGCCTGGGACGTGGGCGCCTACGCGGCCTACGCCCTGGCGCGGCGCGGCGACCGCAGCGTCATCGAGCGCGCTATCAAGGAGCTGACCTCGGCCGACAAGAGCGCGCGCTTCACCGCCGCGTGGCTGCTGGGCCAGCTCCAAGCCCAGGTCACGGCCAAGGAAGCCGAGGCGCTGTCGGCGCGCGTCAAGGACACGGGAGAGAGGGGGAACATCCGCCATCTCTCGGCCGCCGCGCTGGGCAACATCGCCTCGGCCGCGCCGGAGGCCGTCAGCGACCAGGTGGTCATGGACCTGCTGGCGGCGTCGGGCCCCGAGAACATCGCGCTCACGCGCACCATCCAGAAGTTCTTCCCCATCGCGATGCGCGACAAGACCTTCATCGCGCGCCTGCGCCAGGAGCCGTTGAAGGCCATCGTCACCGGCTTCGTCATCCGCAACAAGGACGCCATCATCAAGCCCGGCGCCTTGAGCGAGCTGGTCCAGCAGCTCGCCCGCGTGGTCAACGTCCCGCTCGACGCCCCGACCGCCTTGGTCGACCCGGCGGGCACGGGCGTGCTGGGCGTGGACCCGGCCGCCGGCCCGCTCGACCTGCTCATCCTGCCCCCGCGCGGGATGGACGTCGCCGCGCTCGACGCGGAGTTCCTCGCCCGGTTCGAGGCCGTGCGCAAGGCCGACCTGCCGCTGTCGGGCCTGTCCTGGGTGACGGTCCCCGAGCACAAGCTGTACGCCTTCAGCATCGCGCTCCAGCACCGCGGCTTCGGCGCGCGCGGGGCCCTGCCGCTGGTCCCTCTGGCCAAGACCGCCTCGAAGACGGGCTTGGTCGTCGACCTGGGCGACGGCTCGGCGCCCGTCTCCATCTCCGCGAGCGCCGAGCTTTCCTTGGTCAAGCTGCGCGCCTCGGCCGGCGTCTCGGAGGCGCGCGTGATGGCGGCCCTGGAGAACCTGGCGGCCGCGGCCAAGGACAAGGGGCCGGTCATCGTCTCGCTGGCCGTCGCCGCGCCGGCGCGGCGCCCCTCGGCCATCAGCGCCTTGGTCAACCGTCTCGTCGTCGCGGGCATCGGCGTCGTGGCCGCCGCGGGCGACGCCGGACCGCGCAACGGCACGGTCTCCGCGCCCGGCGACGCGGCGTTGGCCGTCACCGTCGCCGCGGCCTCCAGCGACCGCGAGCCCGCCTTCTACTCCGGCCGCGGCACGGTCGAGGTCTCCCCGGTGACCTGGAC
>CAZTZW010000210.1:0-5422 GCA_964618085.1 uncultured Elusimicrobia bacterium | reverse complement strand
GTCGGCGGCGGCCGCCAGCGCCTCGAGCTGCGGAGCGACCGCTGCGGCGGGAGCGAAGAGGGCGGCCGGCGCCGCGGCGGGGGCGGCGGCGACGGCAGCGGGCGCGGCGGCGGGCGCGGAGAGGACCGGGGCGGACGGAGAAAGGGACGGGGCGAGGAGCAGGCCGGGGACGGCGACGGCGCCCAGGTTCAGCGCCGGAAGGGCGACGGGAGCGGCGACCGGGCGGGCGGAGGCGGGCAAGCCGCGGACGATGGGCGCGCCGGCCGCGTACGCGGCGGGTCCGGGGATGGAGAGAACCAGCGCGGCGGCGACGACGACGCTCAGCGTTCTTCGCATGAGCGGGATTCTATGAAGGTAGGCGGCGAGGCCCCTAGGGTCCTACGGGCAATATGGGCGGTCCGATGGACCTAAGACGGCGCGTGACCGGGACCCGTCGCCGTCAGCGCCAGCCTACGACGTTCCAGCCCTTCTCCGAAAGGCACCGGTCCGTGTAGGCGCGCTCCACCTGGTCCGGGCGCGACGCCTCGTAGGCGCCCTGTCCGCCGCCCGCGATGCCGCCGATGGCGGCGCCCGAGGTCGCGGCCCGGCCGATGTCGCCGGTGATGAGGCCGGTGACCGCCCCCATCGCCGCGCCGGTGGCCGCGCCCCACATGGAGCGCTCGGCCACGGGCTTGAGGTTCAGCTTGCCCACCTCGGCCTTGGCGATGGCGCGGCAGTCCTTCACCGCGGCGTCGGCGGCCGCCTTGCCCCCCCGCTCCTCGTAGCCGGGGTCGCGGTAGAGCACCGGCTTGGGCGCGCAGGCCGCGAGGACGAGCAGGACGGCGGGCAGGAGGCGTCTCATGCGTCGCGGAACGGCCACAGGCGGGTCTTGGGGTCGGCGTCCTGGCTCTCGAGGAAATCCGCGGCGACCTTGTCCTCGGCCTCGCGCCACGCCAGTTCCGAGGCGTGCTCGCCGACCTCCACCGAGCCGCCCGCGATCATGCCATGGCCGCCGCCGCGGTTGCCGCCCCCCAGCAGGCGCTTGAGCAGGCGGCCGGCCTCGGCGCCGGCGTCGTTGGCGCGCAGGGAGACGTGGAGCTTCCCGTTGAACCGCCCCGTGACGACGGACCAGCGCATCCCCTCCAGCGTCAGCAGGATGTCGGCGAGCTGGGCGACGCGGTCGGGCGTGACGACGGGCCCGAGGTGGGTCCCGATGACCCGTCCGCACACGAAGGCGTTGCGCGTGCCGCGCGAGAGCGTCCGGAAGAAGTCCTCGGTGCGCTGGGGGTAGGAGATCTTCCACAGCGCCTTCATGTTCGCCTTGGGGAAGAAGGACTGGTAGGCCGCGAGGTCGCGCGGCGTGGTGTCGCGGCCCAGGTTCTGGGTCTCGGAGCCGATGCCGTAGACGATGCCCGTGGCCAGGCGGCTGGGCACGCGCAGGCCCGCGAGCAGGAGGGCCTCCACGAGGATGGTCGTCGTGGCGCCCACGCCCTCGTCGACCAAGGCCACGTCCGCCTGGGTGTCGGGATGGCGCGGATGATGGTCCACGATGAGGTCCGGGATGCGGCGCGGAGGGCAGCGGTTGTTCTTGAAGGGCGGCTGGGTGTCGACCAAGGCCAGATGCGGGATGCCGGCGAGCTCGCCCTTCCGCAGGGGGCGTGCGGGCACGTGCAGGCGCTCGGCCATGATGCGGTTCTCGGCGCGGCCGATCATGCCGCCGTAGACGATGCGCGAGCGGATCTTCCCCAGGTGCTGGGCGAGCAGGGACAGCGCCCAGGCGCTGGCCAACGCGTCGGGGTCCGGGTGGTCGTGCGTGAGGATGGTCAGCGGCGAGAGGGACTTCCCCTTCTCGCTCAGCAGCTTCACGAGGCGGCGGGCGTGGAAGCCTGGTTTCATGGCGGCGGGACGTTGAGCCCCACGTAGAACACCCACAGCAGGATGGACACGACAGCGGCGATGGCCTTCTCCCGCGAGTTGGCGGTGAGCAGGGCGGTGATGCGGTCCTCGGTGAGCCGCGGCAGGTGCTTGGTGAGGAAGACCTCGATGCCGTCCTGCAGCTCCTCCAGGTCGCGCACCGCGACCAGCTCCCCGCGCAGGGCGAAGGAGATGCGTCCGGTCTCCTCGCTGATGACCAGGCAGAGGCAGTCGGCGCGCTCGGAGAGGCCCAGAGCCGCCGCGTGACGCGTGCCGAGGTTCGTGATCTTGGAGAAGTCCTTGGAGAGCGGCAGCTGGCAGCCGAAGCGCGAGACGCGGCCCTCCTCGACGATGAGGGCGCCGTCGTGGCCCAGGGAGTGGGAATCGAAGATGCTCTTGATGAGGGCTTCGGAGAGGTCGCCGTTGAGGTCCCAGCCCCCCTCGATGTGCCGGTCCAGCGGGTCGAGGCCGCGCAGGACCACGAGCGCGCCGATGTGGTCGCGCGCCAGGTCGCCCAAAGAGGACACCAGCATCTCGACCTGGCGGTGCGTCGGCGCGGCCTTGAGCACGCCGCCGGTCAGGCTCCATACGGCGATGCGCTCGAACACCGAGCGGATCTCCTCCTGGAAGATGACGATGACCGCGACGATGAAGACGGCGAAGAAGCCTTGGAACAGGCGCACCGTCATGAACATGCCCGAGACGGAGGCCACGGTGTAGACCACGACCAGCAGGAGCAGGCCCAGCGCCACGAAGGCGGCCTTGGTGCGCTTGAACCACAGCAGGAGGGCGTAGACCAGGGCGCCGACGAGGATGATGTCGAGCACGTCGGCCACGCCGACCGGCTTGAGCAGGGGCGTCATCGGCCGTCAGTATAGCGGAAGACGCGCCGTTCGGCCAGTCTAGGGACGTGACAGCTGGATGGCGGCGTCCAGCAGGCGGTCGGCCATCCTATCGGTCAGCTCCTTCCCGTACTTGGCCAGGAAGGTGCCGGTCAGCAAGGACATGCACAGGACGGTGCACAGGAGCAGGAGGTATTCCGTGGACGCCTGGCCCCTGCGCGAGCGCATATAGGGGAAGGATGAGCGCTTTGCGGCCTGCCGCAAGGGTCCACGACGGGCTCGGACGGGAAAATCTCGGTAAGCGTCAGACGACGCGGGAGGGCGTGGACGGCTTCTTCTGGACGTCGCCGAGCAGCTCGGGCATGCTCCAGATCATGTCCTTGCGGGAGTAGGCGGAGAGCTCGACGTCGTTGGCGTCCATGTGGATGGCGTCGACGGGACAGGCCTCCACGCAGTAGCCGCAGTAGATGCACATGCCCATGTCGATGTCGAAGGTCTTGGCGCGCTTCTCGACCATGACGTCGGGCGCGTTCTCGGCGGTGATGCGGATGCACTTGGCCGGGCAGATGGTCTCGCACAGCAGGCAGGCGGTGCAGCGCGGCGCGCCGTCGTCGCGCTTGAGCAGGCGGTGGCGGGTGCGCGCGCGCTTGCCCAGCATCGCGGGGTCCTCGGGGTATTGGATGGTCACCGAGCCCGGCTTGAAGCCCGCCACGCGCAGGGCCGTCATCGTGTGGCGGAACAGGTTCACGAACAGGTGCCGGAAGGTGAGGCCCAGGCCGCGCCAGACCTCGACGAGGTAGATCTGGGTGGCGAAGGTGCGCTTGGGCCGCTCGACGACCTTGACCGTCATCGCCACAGGTACACCCCCCACACGGTCACGATGAAGTTCACGAGGCTCAGCGGCAGGATGTTCTTCCAGCCGAGGTCCAGGAGCTGGTCGAAGCGGAAGCGCGGCAAGGTCCACCGGATCTGCATGAGCAGGAACAAGAGGAGCATGACCTTGGTGGTGAAGCTGGCGACCATCAGCGCGCCGCCGAGCAGGCCCATGGCCTGGAGGTCGAGGCCGGGGATGGCCCAGCCGCCCAGGAAGAGGGTGGTCACGAGTCCGCAGACCACGATGGACTCGAAGAAGTCGGTCATCAGGAACATGCCGAACTTCATGCCCGAGTACTCCACGTGATAGCCGACGATCTCGCTCTCGCCCTCCGGCAGGTCGAAGGGCGAGCGCTTGGTGATGGCCGCGCCCGCGGTCAGGAAGAGGAGGAAGGCCAGGGGCTGGTAGACGACGCCCCACAGGTGGCGCGTCTGCCACAGCACCATCTCCTGGAGGTCGAGGGAGCCGTAGATGAACAGGATGCCGCCCAGCGAGGAGGCCAGGCACACCTCGTAGGCGATCATCTGCGCCGCGCCGCGCAGGCCGCCGAGCAGGCCGTAGTTGGACCCGGAGGCGAAGCCCGCCATGGCGATGCCGTGCACGCCCAAGGCGAGGGCGGCCAGCACGAGGGGCAGGCCCACGGGCGACTCGATGGGCTGGAGGCTCCAAGCGCGCTCCCCGACGGTGACGACGCCGCCGTAGGGCAGGGCCGCCAGGCACAGCATGCCCGCGCCGAGCGCGATGGCGGGGGCCAGGCCGTGGAGGATGGGCACCGCGCCCTTGGGCCGGAAATCCTCCTTGGTGAGCATCTTGATGGCGTCGGCGATGGGATGGAACAGGCCCAGCACGGTGAAGCCCAGGATGGACGCGCGGTTGGCGCCGATGCGGTCCTGCATCACCGCGCTCTGCTTGCGCTCCACCCAGCCGAGGAAGCCGGCGATGTTCAGGCCGAAGGCGAGGGCGAAGCCCACCTTCGCGCCGGTCCAGACGACGAGGTCCAGCGGCAGGCCCAGGATCATACGAGGGCCTCCGCCTTCAGCAGCTCGAACACCGACCAGTCCGGGCGGGCCGAGCCGATGGGGGCCAGCGCCTTGCGGTAGGGTTGGACCACGCCCATGAAATTGGTGAAGTGCCCCTCTTCCTCGACGTAGGCGGTCGTGGGCAGGCGGTAATGGTAGTCGTCGCCGAGGACGCCCTTGAACGGGCTCTGGAGGACGGTCGTCTCGGCCTTGGCCAGCAGGGCCTTGGCGCGCTCAGCGCCCCACACGGCGGCGAGGTCGCGCTCGACGACGAACAGGGTCTTCACCTGGCCGCCATCGAGGTCCTTGGCCAGCTCGTCGAAGGAGCGCGACTTCAGGCCCAGGGCCTCGGCCGCGCGCAGGTTCGGCACCTTCTCGCGGCGGCGCAGGAGGGCGTCCTCCTCCCCCACCTGGTCGGGCTCGGGCGTGAAATAGAGCTTGTCGCAGCCGAGCGAGTCGACGAAGAGGGCCTTGAACGCCTTCCAGTCCTCGTTGGAGAGCATGCCCGAGGCGACCACGGCCAGGCCCGATTCCAGGCGCGGCTTGATCTCCTCGACGGCGGCGGCCCAGTCGAGCTCGACCTTGCCGCCCTTGAGCCGGACGACCTTGCCGAGGCGGCCTTCATCGAGGTTCTTATAGGAGTAGCGGCCGTCGTCGCACATCCAGTGGCCGTTGACGTCCTTGTTGTAGCGGGGCTTCAAGCGCGCCACGCGCTTGCCGTCGTTGTGCCACGTGCGCTTGGTGCTGGTGTGCACCGAGATGTTGCAGCCGCGCGAGCAGCCCGGGCAGATGGA
>CAZTZW010000209.1:0-5468 GCA_964618085.1 uncultured Elusimicrobia bacterium | reverse complement strand
GCCGGCCTTCTCCGCCATGGTGCGGTCCCAGGAGATGTTGACCGGCTTCTTCTCGACCCTCTTGCCCGACAGGTCGAAGAAGGTCGCGCCGTCCTTCTTGAGTACGGCCATCTCGCCGTCCTCCATGAAGACGGCCTTGCGCGTGTGCGCGAGGACGGCGGGCACGTCGGAGGCGAGGAAGGTCTCCCCTTCCCCGAGGCCGATGATGAGCGGCGAGGCGGTCTTGGCCGCGACGATGACGCCGGGCGCTTTGGACCATAGAACGGCGAGAGCGTACGCCCCGCGGACGTCGGCGAGGGCGCGGCGAACGGCTTCGAAAAGAAGCGGTTCGTTCAGGTCGGGCTTGGGCGCGGTGCCGGGCGGGGCGAGCAGGGCCAGCTTCTCGGCCACGAGATGCGCGAGGATCTCGGTGTCGGTCTCGGACTCGAACTTCACGCCCTTGGCGGTGAGCCGGTCCTTGATGTCGAGCCAGTTCTCGATGATACCGTTGTGGATGACGGCGACGGTCCCCGAGGAATCGGTGTGGGGATGCGCGTTCTCTTCCGAGGGCTTGCCGTGGGTCGCCCAGCGGGTGTGACCCAGGGCCACCGAGCCGGCCAGCGGGCTGTCCTTGAGGATCTTCTCGAGGTTGGTCAGCTTGCCCGGCGCGCGGCGCCGCTCGATGCCGCCGTCGAGGATGGCTGCCAGCCCCGCGCTGTCATAGCCGCGGTACTCGAGCTTCTTGAGCCCGTCCATGAGGAGAGGCACGGCCTGCTTGGGACCGACGTAGCCGACGATTCCGCACATAGGTCGATTATAGCCGTTTAGCGGCGGCGCCGTGTACGGTCGCGGTCCCGGAAGTGGAGCGTGCTCCCGGGCGGAGGCAGGACCAGGCCGCCCTCGTAGGCCTCGAGCATCACCTTCACCTGCGGGTCGTCGGCGCCCAGCAGCTCCTCGCGCGGCGCCTGGCGCTTCTTCTTGCGCCACAACCGGTAGCCGACGACCTCCCGCTCCTTGCCTTCGGCGCGGTAGCGGGTCAGCGCGAACAGCGCTTCGGTCCCGTCGGGCTTGGAGCCGACCGGCTCGCGCATGAGCCCGGCCTCCTCTTTAGAGCGCAGGACCGCCTTCTCCTCGCCGTCGAGGCCCAGCACCCCGCAGAAGCTGCCGGGCGACGTCCCGCAGATGGAGATGCCCGGGGAGGCCGCGGCCTTCTCGGGAGGCGGGAACAGGCCGTCGACGAAGGTCTTCACCTGGGGACGCAGCTCGACCACCTGACCCCGGCTATCCAGGAAAGCCGGCGTCCCCCGCACCGAGACGCCGGGCAGCAGCGGGCGCGCCGCGTGGTCGGGACGGACGACGGCGGGCGTGACGCTGCCGTACCGGTAGAACTCGACGCGGCTGTCGTAGACGGCGGCGAGACGGCCGTTCGCGAAGTAGATCTGCGCGTCGCCGGGCTCCTGCGCGAAGGCGGCGGCGGCCAACAGCAAGGACAAGACGGTCACGACGGGAGTATAGCTCCGGCCTCCGACCGCGTGCCACAAGAAAAACGTAGGCGTCATCACAAAAGATAACGGAACTGGCGCTGGAGCAAGAAGCGGCGTCTTTAAAGATGACAGGGCCCGCTTTTTCAAGCGGGCCCTGTTCTCGGAACGACTTCGATGTGCGTCGCGGCTTCGCCGCGCCGCGACTAGTCGATGAGCCGGCGCATCTCGGTGACGGCGGTCTTGAAGCCGACGAAGACCGAGCGGGCGACGATGGAGAAGCCGATGTTGAGGGCGGCCAGGTGCGGGATGCGGGCCACCGCGCGGACGTTGTGGTAGTCCAGGCCGTGGCCGGCGTGCACGGTCAGGCCCATCTCCCAGGCCATGTAGACGGCGAGCTCGAGGCGCTCGAGCTCGGCCTTCACCGCGGTCTTGGTCTTGGCGGCGACGTAGTCGGACGTGTCGAACTCGACGACGTCGGCACCCATGTTGCGGGCGGCGCGGACCGAGAAGGGCTCGGGGGCGATGAAGAGGCTGACCTCGATGCCGGCCTTCTTGAGCTTGGCGACGGTGCGGGCCAGGCTCTTGTAGTTCTTCTTGGTGTCGAGGCCGCCCTCGGTGGACACCTCTCCCGGGCGCTCGGGCACGAGGCAGATGGAGGTGGGCTTGGCCTTCAGCACCGCGGCGATCATCTTGGGGTCGTCGGAGACCTCGACGTGGGTGTCGCCCTTCATGCGGCAGATCTTGACCAAGTCGGCGTCGGAGATGTGGCGCCGGTCGCGGCGCAGATGGCAGACGATCATGTCGGCGCCGGCCTGGCGCGCGACGGCGGCGGCGGCCGCGGGATCGGGGTCGATGTCGCGGCGCGCCTGACGCAAGGTCGCCACGTGGTCGATGTTCACGCCGAGCTTCACCGTCTGTTCCTTCGTCATGGTCAGTTCTCCTTCTGGCCCGTCTCGAAAAGATAGGTTTTGACGATGAGGTCCGCAAGGCGTCTGTTCTCGCCCTGCTTGGGTCCCTCGACGAGCACGCGGATGGCGGGCTCGGTCCCGGAGTAGCGCACGAACACGCGGCCCCGGCCCTTGAGCATCTTGGAGACCTTGCCGATGGTCTCCTGCGTCTCCTCCAGCTTCTCCAGCGGCGGCTTGCGGCCGACCCTCACATTGCGCAGCACCTGGGGCGTCGGGGCGTACAGGCCCTTGAGGCCCGAGAGCGGCCCGCCCGACTCGCGCCAGGCGGCCAAGGTCTGCAGGGCGGTCAGGATCCCGTCGCCGGTCGGCGCGAAGTCGCGGAACACCACGTGGCCGGAGTTCTCCCCGCCCAGGCTCAGGCCCTCGCGCTCGATGGCGTCGGTGACGTGCTTGTCGCCCACGGGCGTCGTGACGACCGAGATGCCGCGGTTCGACAGGAAGCGGATGAGACCGAAGTTGGACATCACGGTGAGCGCGACCTTCCCGCCCTTGAGCGCCCCGCGCTTCTGCAGGCGCACGGCGGCCGCGCCGATGACCGCGTCGCCGTCGAGCACGGCGCCGGACTCGTCGCAGACGATGGCGCGGTCCGCGTCGCCGTCGAAGGCGACGCCGGCGTGGGCCTTGTGCCGGCGGACCTCCTTGGCCATGGCCTCGGGGTGCGTGGCGCCGCAGGCCTCGTTGATGTTGCGGCCGTTGGGCTTGCAGCCCACGGGGATGACCTCGGCGCCAAGACGAGCGAGCAGCCTGGGCGCGTAGGCGGCCGCCGCGCCGTGGGCGCAGTCCACGACGAGCTTCACGCCCGTCAGGTCGAGCGTCGCCGGGAAGGCGCTGAGCAGGAAGTCGCGGTACAGCTCCTCGTGGCCGAGGCCGTCGAGCATGACGGCCTTCGCGGCGGGAACCTGGCGCTGGAGGCGCAGGCGCCGCTCCACCTCGGTCTCGGCCTCGGGCGAGAGCTTGAAGCCCTCGGCGGTGAAGAACTTGACCCCGTTGAACTCGGCGGGGTTGTGGCTGGCGGAGATGACCGCGCCCGCCAGCGCGCCCAAGCGCGGGGCCAGGTAGGAGACGCCCGGCGTGGGGATGACGCCCAAGTCCATGGTCGCCACGCCCGCGGCGGCGAAGCCGGCGGACAAGGCCTCCTGGAGCGACGGGCCGGAGCGGCGCGTATCGCGGCCGACGATGATGAACGGCTCGGCGGGCGCCCGGTCGCCGGCCAGCTGGAGGAGGTACTTGGCGGCGTGATACCCCAGCGCCGTCACCGTGGCGTCCGTCAGGGGCTCCTTGCCGGGGATGCCGCGCACGCCGTCGGTGCCGAACAGGCGCTCGCTCACGCGGCCTCCCAGACGGCCTTCAAGGTCTCGACGTGCTTGCGCGTCTCGAGCACGTCGTGTACCCGGAGGATGGAGACGGGGACGAAGCACGACCAGGCCGCGACGGCGAGCGACCCGGACAGGCGGTCCTGCGGGCCCGCGTCGGGATGCAGCTTGCCGAACATGGACTTGCGCGAGACGCCGAGCACGACGGGCGCCAGCGCCGAGAAGTCGCCGACGTGCTTGATGAGGGAGAGGTTGTGCTCCAGCTCCTTGCCGAATCCGATGCCGGGGTCGAGCAGGACCTGCTCGCGGCGGCCGCCGGCGGCGAGGAAGGCGGCGAGGCGCTCCTTGAAGAAGGCCTCGACCTCGGAGACGACGTCTCCGTAGGTCGGGTCCTTCTGCATCGTCTTGGAGGAGTCGCCGAGGCGGTGCATGAGCACGACCTTCTCGGCCTTGGCGGCGACCTTGGCCATCAGCGGGTCGTGCCGCAGAGCGGAGACGTCGTTGACGATGGCGGCGCCGGCGTCGAGAGCCTGCCGCGCGACCTCGGCCTTATCGGTGTCGACGGAGAGGGCGACGCCTTTGGGGAGCTTCTTCGCCAGCTCACGGATGACCGGCACGACGCGGTCGAGCTCCGTCTCCAGCGGGACGACGTCCGAGCCGGGACGCGTGGACTGGCCGCCGACGTCGATATAGACCGCGCCCTGCTCCGCCATCAGGAGGCCGCGGGCGACCGCGTCGTTCAAGGCCGCCGTCCGCGACTCCGGATAGAAGGAATCCGGCGTCGCGTTCAGGACGCCCATCAGCTCGGGCATGCGCAACGAACGGACGGTCGGCGAAGCCTGCGGCTTCACCGACGACTTAAGCACGGGCCGCCGCGAGGATCGCGTCGATGTCCTCGCCGGAAAGCACCTCGCGGTCGAAGAGTTTCGTCGCGAGATCGTCGAGGACCTTGCGCTGGGCCGACAACAGCTCGCGCGCCTTGGTCTGCGCGTCGGTCACGATGCGCTTGACCTCCTCGTCGATGAGCTGGGCCGTGCGCTCGGAGTAGCCGCCGCTCTGGGAGATGTCGCGCCCGAGGAAGACCTGCTGGTCCGGCTTCTTGAGGGAGAGCGGGCCGACCTTCTCGCTCATGCCGAACTCGGTGACCATCTTGGTCGCGTAGGCCGTGGCCTTGGAGAGGTCGTCGGCCGCGCCGGTGGTGATCTCGGAGAACACGAGCTCCTCTGCCGCGCGTCCGCCGAGCAGGATGGCCAGGCGGTTGGTGATGTCGACGCGCGAGGTCAGGTGCTTGTCGTCCTCGGGCAGTTGGAGCGTGTAGCCCAGCGCGAAGCCGCGCGAGACGATGGAGACCTTGTGCACCGGGTCGGTGCCCGGGAGCAGCTTGGCGACCAAGGTATGCCCCGACTCGTGGTAGGAGACGACCTTCTTCTCCTTCTCGCTCATGACGCTGGAGCGGCGCTGGGGGCCGGCGATGACGCGCTCGATGGCCTCCTCGAGGTCGGCGAGCTCGACGCCCTCCTTGTTCTTGCGCGAGGCGAGCAGGGCGGCCTCGTTGATGACGTTGGCCAGGTCGGCGCCGGCGAAGCCGGGCGTACGGCGCGCCACGACGCCCAGATCGGCGCCCTCGGCCATCTTCACGTCTTTGGCGTGCACCTTCAGGATGGCCTCACGGCCCTTCTTGTCGGGCACGGGGACGTTGATCTGGCGGTCGAAGCGGCCCGGGG
>CAZTZW010000208.1:0-5559 GCA_964618085.1 uncultured Elusimicrobia bacterium | reverse complement strand
ACGCTCGGCGACGCCGTCGTCCGCGGCGGCCGCGGACGCGGGGGCCCCTTCGGCCGCCGCGGTATAGATGACGACGTGCCGGCCCGATGGAGGGTCTTCCGCGGGCGCCGAGCCCTCCGCCGGCGCGGCGACGGACGCCGCCGGCGCGCCGGAACGCGCGGCGTAGTACCCGAAGGAGCAGACGAGCACCGCGGCCAGCCCGGCGCGGCGCGCCGCGCCGGGGTACTCGACGGACGGCAGGAAGAGGGGAGCGTTCATCTGGCGCTGTACTGGCGCGGCCGGCGCGCCGCGGCCCATACGAGCCATGCGAAGCCGTAGGGCATCGGCCCGCAGACGAACAGGAAGGGCAGGAGGAACACCCCCGATTCCAGCGCCTCGGTGAGGCCGTACTCGTCGCAGACGCGATTGAACCTCGAGGCCCACCATAGGCCGGGCGTCGAGAAGAAGGTCTCGCCGCAGCGGGAGCAGGAATAGTCATCGCGCTCGCACAGCGTCTCGCAGGCCGGGCACAGCCTCAGCTCGTGCGCGCAGACGTTGCCCCAGATGTAAAAGGACGGCGGCGTGCGCTTGAGGTTCTCGATCTTTTCCAGCAGCTTGGCGTTGGGGATGAACGCGTAGGCCTTCTCGTACCACTTGAGCGCCGACGCCCGGTCCTCGAGCGTGGAACTCACGTCGCCGAGCAGTTCCATGGCGAGCCCGTTGTTGGGCTCCTCCTTGAGAGCCTCCCGCGCGCCGCGCAGACGCTCGGCTATCTCGCCGCGGCGGCGCGAGACCTTCTTGTCCTCGGACATGAAGGTCAGCGCCCCCACGAACGCGGCGAAGAGCAGCCCCACCGACGCCGCCGCGACGTGGCGCATCGCGACGAGGACGAGAACGCACACCATCAGCCACATCAGGTACAGCAGGCGCGGCAGGCTCACCGTCGTGAAGGCGTTCTCCGCCGTGCGCATGACGATGAGGATGAGCCCGGTCGCGGTCGCCAGCGCCCAAGCCGACCAGCCGATGAGGGTCATCAGGTCAGCAGGAGGAACACCGCCGCGAACACGAGCCCCGCCGCGCCGATCTGCGCCGGCGGCTTCATGGAGCCCAGCCGGTCGACCGGGCGCGAGCGGTCCCGCACGCGCAGGGCGCCCAAGAAGCCGTCGAGCGCGTGCCGGGCCGTCGCCTCGTCGGCGACGTCGTACTCGTAGGAGACGCGCAGGACGTTCCCGCTCAAGGGGACGAGGACCATGCCGTCCACCTTCCGGACGTCGACCTCGGCGTACTGCGCCTGCTGGGTGACGACGACGGGGTTGGGGTTGCGCCTGTCGAAGCTCGTCTGCGCCATGACGGTATGCACGCTCTTGGTCGGGTACTTGGCCATCTGGTCGCGGAAGTACGCGTCGACGTTCGTGGCGACCTCGGCCGCGACCTGCAGGCGGAGGTGCTTGGCGCCCGACGCCTCCAGTCTCATGGACGGCAGCCCGTCAACGACGACCTCGCCGGCGTCCCCGGCCTCGGCCGCGTCGTAGCCGCCCTTGAGGCCGGCGAGGAGCTGGTCTTTGAACGCAGCCGCGGACAGCTCCTCCGGCTTGCGGTCGAGCAGCTGCACCGTGATGCTCGGGTTGACCCGTCCGGCGGGCCCCTCCAGCCGCAGCAGCGCGATGACGCAGCCCGCGTCGCGGCATTGCTCGTCCCGCGAGGCGACGGTCCAGCCGTCGGGGACGGCGTACGAGAACCCGGTCTTGCCCGCGTCCTGGGCCTTCTCCGGCGCGGGGCCGGGCTTGCCCGGCGAATACAGCCAGAACAGGAGGGCCGCCGCCGAGGCTGCGGCGCCCGCGCCGGACAAGCGCTTGAGCAAGGACGACTTCTCGGGCGCAGGCGGCGGCGCGGCGGCGTAGACCGGCTGGGCCTGCGCCTGCGCCCGCGTCTCCTGCGCCTGCCGCTCGCGGATGGCCTCGCGCGCCTGCTTGGCGTTCCACTTCTCGAAGACGCACCCGCACGCGGGGCAATCCTTGCTGTCGGGCGCGATAACGGCCTTGCACGACGGGCAGAAGCCCGGCTGTTTCTCCCAGCTCACGCCCCAAGGGTAAGGTCCTTCCCCGTTCCTGTCAATATGGAGATGCTAGAATCCGGCCATGCACGCTGAGATCGTCGGCTTCCTCGCCAGCCTCCTCGCCATCCTCCTCTCGGCGAAGATCTTCGGCGAGCTGGCCGAGCGCCTGGGCCAGCCCGCGGTCCTGGGCGAGCTCGTGGGCGGGGTGGTCCTAGGCACCGGCTTCATCTCCTTCTTCCATCCGCATGACCCGGTGCTGGCCCTCATGTCCGAGGTCGGCGTCATCCTCCTCCTGTTCGAGACGGGCGTGCACAGCGACCTCGGCCAGCTGCTCAAAGCCGGACCGACGTCCACGGCCGTGGCGGCCGTCGGCGTCGTCGCTCCGTTCCTCCTGGGCTGGGGCCTGATGACCGCCCTGGGCCACGGCGGGATACAGGCGGTGTTCGTGGGCGCGGCCCTCACCGCGACGAGCGTGGGCATAACCGCGCGCGTGCTGTCGGACATGGGCAAGCTCGCCGTCCCCGAAGCCCAGATCGTGCTGGGCGCCGCCGTCATCGACGACGTGCTCGGCATCATCATCCTGTCCGCGGTCTCGGGCATCGCGGCCTCGGGCGCGCTGCAGTGGGGCTCGGTCATCAAGATCGCCCTGCTGTCGGCCGGCTTCCTCGCGACCGCGCTCTACCTCGGCCCCTACCTTTCGGAGGCCCTCGTCGGGATCGTGCGCCGCATGCGCGTGCGAGGCGTGCTGGTAAGCGCCGCGCTGTGCTTCGCCCTCGCGCTGTCCTTGGCCGCGCACCTGCTCGGCACCGCGATGATCGTCGGAGCCTTCTGCGCCGGCATCCTCCTCGCCCGCACGGATAAGAAGGAAGACATCGACGTATCCATACGCCCCGTCGTCGACATCTTCGCCCCCATCTTCTTCGTCATGGTCGGAGCGAAGGTCCAGCTCGGGGCTTTCGATCCGACCGTGCCCGCCAACAGGCCGATGCTGGGTCTAGCCGCCCTGCTCATCCTCGCGGCCGTCGCGGGCAAGCTCGCCAGCGCGCTGGCCGTCCGCGACAAAGGTCTTAACCGCATGGCCGTAGGCTACGGCATGATCCCCCGCGGCGAGGTCGGGCTCATCTTCGCGCAGATCGGCCTCACGGCGGGAATCGTCGACGCCGCCCTTTACGGCGCCGTCGTGGCCATGGTCATCGTCACGACCTTCCTGGCGCCGCCCCTGCTCAAGCGCTCGCTCGCCTGAAGCGCTAGAATACCCCCATGAAGCGCGGGGCGCTCCTTCTCCTTTTACTGGCGGCCTGTTCCAAGCCGGCGGAACCCGACGCTCCCGCCCGCCCGGCCGCGGCCTCCGCCGCGCTGTTCGTGGGCGACTCGCTCACCGCGGGCTACGGCGTGGACGCCGACGACGCCTGGCCCGCCTTGGTCGACGCGGAGTGGGAGCGGCGCGGGCTCCCCTGGCGCGCGCGCAACGCCGCCGTCAGCGGCTCGACCACGGCCGGGGCCCTGGAGGCCGTGACCTGGGCGCTGACGCCCGACGTCAAGCTCGTCTTCGTCTGCATCGGGGGCAACGACGGTCTGAGGGGCACCCCGCTCAAAGAGACGCGCAAGAACGTGTCCGCCTTGCTCGCCGCGCTGAAGAAGGACGGGCGCGCCGTGGTGCTGGCGGGCATGCGCATCCCCCCCAACTACGGGCGCGACTACGCCGACGGCTTCGCCGCGCTGTTCCCCGCTCTGGCGCGCGAGCACAGAGTGCTCTTCATGCCCTTCCTGCTCGACGGCGTGGCCGCCGTGCCCGGCATGAACCTGCCCGACGGCATCCACCCCAACAAGGAAGGCCATAAGAAGGTCGCGGCCTCCGTCCTCGCGTTCCTTGATAAGGAGGGCCTGCCCCGATGAACCCCATCCTCGACCTCTCCGGCGTGGGCAAGGACTTCGCCTCCGGCTCCGAGCGCCTGCGCGTGCTCGAATCGGTGGACCTGAGCGTGAGTCCCGGCGAGACCTTGGCCGTCACCGGCCCCTCGGGCTCGGGGAAGTCCACCTTGCTCGCCATCATGGCCGGCCTGGAGCGCCCCAGCTCCGGGCTCGTGCGCCGCGACGGGGAGGACGCCACGGCCTGGGATGAGGAGCGCTCGGCGCGCTGGCGCCGCTCGCGGCTGGGCTTCGTCTTCCAGAGCTTCCGCCTCGTGCCCACGCTGACCGCGCTCGAGAACGCGGCCATGCCGCTGGAGCTGCTCGGCGCCTCCCCCGCCGAGGCCGAGGAACGCGCGGCCGTTCTGCTCAAGACCCTGGGCCTGGGCGCGCGCCTGCACCACCGCCCCACGGCGCTCTCCGGCGGCGAGCAGCAGCGCGCGGCGCTCGCGCGCGCCTACGCGCACAAGCCGGCCCTCATCCTCGCCGACGAACCCACCGGCAGCCTCGACCGCGCCACGGCCGAGCGCGTGCTGGCCGCCTTGCTCGAGCTCAACGCCGCCTCGGGGACGGCTTTGGTCGTCGTCACCCACGACCCCGCGGTCTCGAGCGCCCTCGGCCGTTCCGTGCGCCTGGAGCGCGGGCGCATCGCCGCGTGATCCGGCTCGGCCTGCGGCTGGCGTCGCGCCAATGGACGCGCTTCCTCTTCTTTTCCGCCTGCTTGTCCTTGGGCGTGGGCTTCCTCGTGGCCGTCTCGCATCTCCTCGCCGCCGTCGACCGCGCCGTGGCCGTGCGCGCCCGGGAGCTGCTGGCGGGCGATATCGAAGTCCGCTCCGCGCGCCCTTTCGGGCCGAAGGAGAAGTCCGCGTTCGCCTCCGCGCTCACGGCGGGACGCCGCGGCGCCGAGAGCACGTCCTTCTCCTCGATGCTCGGCGTGCCCGGCGGCGACGCGGTCCTCGTCTCGGCCAAGGCCGTCTCCCCGGCCTATCCCCTGCGCGGCGCGCTGGTCACCGACCCGCCCGGCGGGACCGTCCTCCTCGCCGGAGGCGGCAAAGCCCTGGTCGAGCGCGCCTTGGTCCTCCAGCGCGGCATCAAGGTCGGCGACCGGGTGAAGCTCGGCTCGTCCCTGTTCACGGTCGCCGGCGTGATCGACAAGGAGCCCGACCGCGGCTTCGCCTCCTTCTCCTTCGCCCCGCGGCTGATGTTCTCCGCCGCCGACCTGCCGGCCGCCGGCCTGCTCGGCTTGGGCGCGCGCGTGCGCTACGCGTGGACGCTCGCCCTCGACGACGCCGAGGACCCCGCGGCCGGGTCGCGCGCCGCCAAGGCCGCCCTCGAGGCCGCCTTGCCCGAGCCGCACATCGGCGTGGCGTCCTACCTGGACGGCGAGGAGAGCGTGCGCGACGGCCTGCGCCGCGCGGCGATGTTCTTCACCGTGCTCTCCCTGGCCGCGCTCCTGCTCGGCGCGGCGGGACTGCGCGCGGGGCTGACCTTGTTCCTCGACGCCTCGGCCGAGACCATGGGCCTCCTGCGCTGCCTCGGCGCCTCCGCGGCGGAGGTCGAGCGTCTGTACGGCGGGCTGTGCCTGGCGGCGGGCCTGCTCGGCGGCGCGCTGGGCG
>CAZTZW010000207.1:0-5570 GCA_964618085.1 uncultured Elusimicrobia bacterium | reverse complement strand
CCACCGCCCGGACGGGTGGACGGCCACGTCGGTCGGGGCGGCGCCGGGGTCTCGCGGGACCAATCGCTGTCGGGCTCCCGCTCCCAGACGGTATGGGCGGCGCCGGGGACGGCGCAGGCCGCGGCCAGGCACAGGACGATGAGATGGCTCCTCATATGATAAGGATAACCGCTCGCCCCTCGGGCGGCGAGAGACTTTGGGGCATTCCGGCCGGTCCAGAAGACCCATCGGCCGCGCCCAGCCTTCCCTAATTAAGTAGAATCGGCCCCATGTCGAGACGCGTCCTGGCGGTCCTCGTCCTCCTCCTCGCCGCGGCCGCTCCGTCGGCCGCCCAGCGCCGCGGCCGCCTGCGCGGCGAGCCCGTCGAGCCGCCCGTCGTCCCGGTCGTGCCCCTCCATCCACCCCGCGTCGCGACCGAGCCGGTCACCTTCGTCTGGCCCCCCGAAGGCCTGGCCGTGTCGGCCGAAGCCACCTTCATCCTGGGCAGCGTGGCCGTCGCCACGGCGCCGTTCCGCATCAACGGGACCTCGGTCGCCGTCCACCGCGACGGCGGCTTCCTCGCCTATCTGCCCATCTCCTCCGGGACCTTCGTCTTCCGCGCCGAACTCGACCTGCCGCAGGGGTCCACCGTCGCCGAGCGCCGCATCCTCGTGGCGGGCCCGCCCGCGCCTTTCGGGGACAAGCTCGCCTTCGACGAGGCCTCGCTGTGGCCGCGGACCGACCTGGAGGTGCGCGCCGGCGATTGGCTGACCGCGCGCGCGCGCGGCACGCCCGGCAAGAAGGCTCGCGTGCGGGCCGGACGCGGGGAATGGCGCGACCTGCGCGAGACCGCTCCCGGCGTCTACGACGCCGCCTGGCCGGTCGCGGCGGGCGAGGAGTTCCCCCCCGAGCCCCTGGAGTACGAGCTCAAGGACGGCTGGTCCAAGGCGCATGGCAAGAGCGCTGGCCGCGCCTCGGCGCAGGCGCGCTCCTCGTGGTTCGCCGCGGTGAAACCCAACCCCGCGGGCTTCGCGGCGCTCAAGACCGGCCCGTCCAACGGCTTCCTGATGTTCCCCCCTACCGGCGTGCGCATGCCCGTCACCGGGAGGGACGGCGGGTCCCTGCGGGTGCAGCTCGCGTCGAACCTCTCGGGCTGGATCGAGGCCAAGGACGTCGACCTCTCCTCCGGCGGGGCGCCGGCGCGCGCCGTCACCGGCTCCATCGGCGTGGTCGCGTTGTCCTCCTCCTCCATCGTGCGTCTCTCGTTGACCGACCGCGTCCCCTTCGCGGGCGAGGTCGCCGAGGACCTCGGCTCCTTCACTCTGCGGCTCTACGGCGCGGTCGGGCACACCAACTGGGTCGCCTACGACATCAAGGACGACCTCATCGACGAGATCCGCTGGACCCAGGAGGCGACCGACGTCGTCGCCGTGAAGGTGCTGCTCAAGCCCGGCCGCGCGCTGTGGGGCTGGCACGCGGCCTACGACGGCGCCGCCTCCTCGCTGCGCCTGGAGCTGCGCAAGCCCCCGCTCGTCTCCGCCTCGCGCCCTTTCGAGGGCGTCCGCGTCATGCTCGACCCCGGGCACATGCCCTCGGCCACGGGCGCGACCGGACCGCTCGGCACCAAGGAGATGGACGCCAACTACGCCATCGCCCTGGCCGTCGAGGAGCGCCTGCGCCGCGACGGCGCGACCGTCCTGATGACCCGCTCCTCCCCCACGCACGAGGTCGGGCTCGTCGAGCGCCCGCGCCAGGCCCTCGAGCGCGGCGCCGACCTGTTCGTGAGCCTGCACAACAACGCCCTGCCCGACGGCTCCAACCCCTGGGCCAAGCCCCGCGGCTTCACCGTCTTCTACTACCACCCGCATTCGCTGGAGCTGGCGCGCAACGTGCACAAGGGCTTCCGCGTGCGCGTCCCGCTCGCCGACGAAGGCCTACAGTGGGCCAACCTGCTGGTGGCGCGCCTCTCGGCGATGCCGGCCATCCTCGTGGAGAACGCCCACATGATCTTCCCCGAGCAGGAAGCCTCCCTCAACGACCCCAAGTTCCGCGCCAAGCTCGCCGACGCCGTCGTCGACGGACTGCGCGAGACCCTGCGCGAGGCCGGACGACGGCGCCGATGAGCGGTCCCGGTCAGGCGCCGCTGACCGCGCTGTGCGGCCTCATCGATTTCCTGCACGGCGTCCGCGAGGCCGACGACGACCGCGTGTGGTCGCGGGTGCTCGAGAAGCTCGCGGCCGCGCTCGACTGCGAGGCCTCCACCTACTTCGTCTTCCTTCCCAAGGCCGGGACGCTCACCGCCCGCGCCTCCCTGGGCACCGCGACCTCGGGACTGCAGAGCCGCGCGGTCGAGACCGGCCAAGGACTGTGCGGCTGGGTCGCCAAGTACCGGGAGCCGCTGCTGGTCGACGAAGCCTACTCCGACCCGCGGTTCTTGAAGCAGGTCGACGAGGCCAGCGGCTTCAAGACCAAGACCGTGCTCGCCGTGCCGCTGTTCGACCGCCTCGAGCTCGTCGGAGTGCTGGAGCTCATCAACAAGCGCTCCGGCGGCTTCACGGCCTCCGACCTCGCCTTCGTGGAGGCCGCCTGCCGGGCGGCGGCGCTCGCGCTGCGCTCCATCAAGCTCGAGTCCACGGTGGACCGCGTCACCGCCCACAACGCGAGCATCCTCGACAACCTGGGCGGGGGCTTCGTCGCGGTGGACGTGCACGGCCGCATGATGCTGTGCAACCCCGCCGCGCGGCGCATCCTCGAGATCCCGCCCGAGGCCCCGCTCAACGTGCCCGTGGACCAGGCGCTGTTCACCAACCCCGAGATGGCCGAGATCCTCATGGATACCTTGGTCAAGAAGGTCACCGTCAAGCGCCAGGACCTGTGGTGGAAGCGCAAGGGCGAGACCCGCGTATTGGGCTACTCGACTTTGCTCATCCAGGACACCGGCGGCCACGTCGTCGGCGCCGGCATCACCTTCCAGGACATCACGTCCTTCCAGAAGAAGACTTAACAAAGGGGTCTAACAAAGGGGTCAGACCCCTTGTTAAATCTTCATAGGCATGACAATGAACCGAGCGCCGGACTTCGTCCTCCCAGGCGTGGACGGCAAGACCTACACGCTGGCGTCTGTGAGGGGCGCCAATGCCACCATCATCGTCTTCTCATGTAATCACTGCCCTTACGTGGTCATGAACGAGGACCGCCTCATCACCATCTTCGCCGACTACAAGGACAAGGGCGTGGGAATGGCGGCCATCAACTCCAATGACGCGCTCAACTACCCCGAGGACTCCTTAGAGAAGATGAAGGAGCGCGCCAAGACGAAGGGCTTCCCCTTCCCTTATCTGCATGACGAGAGTCAGGGCGTCGCGCGCGCCTACGGCGCGACGCATACCCCGCACCTGTTCGTCTTCGACGCGGACCTAAAGCTCGCCTATACCGGCTGTGTGGACGACGACAACAACTACAGCCGGCGAAAGAAGGCCGAAAAGCACTTCCTGCGCGACGCGCTCGATGACTTGGCCGCAGGTAGGGCTCCGCGCTTAGCCGAGACGCATGCCGTCGGCTGCACCATCAAGTGGCGTTGACGATCGCCTGAAGACTTAACAAGGGGTCTGACCCCTTTGTTAAATCAGCCGCAGCGGCCGGTTTCGATGACCTCGTCGTCGCGGCGGCAGTCCACGGGGCGGCAGCGGCCGCTGGTCCGGTTGTTCCACTCCGCGTCGCGGCAGCGGTCGACCGCCTCGTCCTCGGCGTCGTAGCGGTCGCGGCGCGGGCGCCCCTCGTACGTGCGGCGGGTGCCGTCGTCGCCCTGCCACTCGGCCCGGCACTGATAGGCCTCCGCGGAGCAGCTGTAGCGACACGAGCCGTGGCTGCGCCGGCAGTCCTCGCAGGCTTGGCGCGGGCTCCAGCCGCGGCCGCCGTGGCCGGAGCGATGCTCCTCCCAGCCGTTGTCGGAGCCGTAGCAGGCCACGTCGCGGCGGTCGTCGGGGCGTCCGGGGCCGGGGCGGCCCGGTCCGGGCCGGCGGTCGCCGGGACCCGGGCGGCGGTCGCCGGGGATGGGGAACGGGAATCCGCCCGTGCGCAAGCCGGCGGGGCCGCCCTCGGGGACGGCGACGTCCAGGCTGTCGCGGCGCAGGTCGACGGCGGTGAGGTCGAGCGCGGAGTCGAAGGCGGCGGCGGAGCCGGCGGCGGCTCCCTCGGGGACGGCGTGAGCGACGGTCCCGGCGGCGAGCAGCGCGGCGGCGAGCAGGATGCGGCGTCGGTGCATGGGCGGCCTCCTCGATGAGGTGAGCGACGCCGCATCCTAGCACATCGAGCGGGCCTTTAGGCCCAGGAACGGGAAGGTCTTATGGCCCCGTCAGTAGGGGGAGCAGTCCGGCCTCGGCTCGCGGCCCTCGAGCGCCAACTCGGTGACCATGTCGCGGTCGACCCGCTTGGACAAGGCCAGCATGTTCGGGTACAGGTCGCGGTTGGGCACCAGGAGGCGGATGCCCGTGTACTGGCAGTACATGCGCGAGATGCGCGTGACGTAGGAGGTCGTCTCGACGAAGGGCGGCGTCTTGTTGTCGCGCACGATGCGCGGCCAGTGCTTGGCGACCGTGTTGTACACCGAGAACGAGACGAACACGCTGGACTCGGGCGTCGCGCCGACCTCGGCCGGGCGATGGGAGAAGATGTACGCGCCGCAGCGGATGTTGGGCTTCTTCTCGTCGCGGATCTGCTTCCATTTGTAGCCGAGCTGGCGGCAGCCCCAGGAGCCGGACTCGGTAATCTGCGCGGGACCGCGCGCCAAGGCGCTATTGCCCAGCGCGCCGCCCTCCGCCCAGACCAGGGCGCGGAAGAGGCCCTCGGGGATGGAGAACTCCTTCTCGGCGTCGGCGATGAGCGCGGAGACGTCCGCCGGCATGCGGGGAGAGGTGTGGAACTCGGGGACGGGGCCGGGAGGCGTGAGATGCCGGCCGTCGGGGACCGGCGGCTTGTCCTTCGCGTCGGCCTCCAGGGCCGCCAAGGTGCGCTCGTCGACATGACCATGGTCGGGCATGCGCTTGCTGCGCTGGTAGACGCGGACGGCGCGCTGGGTGTCGCTGCCGAAGGCTCCGTCCTCCGTGACGAGGCGCCGGCCGGCGACGCGGTTGACCATCTCCTGGACGCGCGCCACGCCCTGGCCTTCGTCGCCGAACTGCACGAACGACTTCTCGCGGCCCTGGACGGAGACGGCCCCCTTGAAGAGGTTGTTGGTGGTCTCGTCGACGACGCCGGTGGGCGGCAGGCCCACCGAGCGCTGGAAGGCGATGACGGCGGCCTTGGTCTGCGGGCCGAAGTCCCCGTCCACGCCGATGACGCGCAGGCCGAGCGCGCGGCGCACGAGGTTCAGCTCCTCCTGGAGCTTGGTCACGAGCGGACCGTTGGAGCCGGTCTTGAGCGCGCCTGCGTCGGCCGTCGCGTGCGGCGCGGGCGGAACGACGACGGGCCGCCGGAGGCCGCCGGGCCCGGTGCGAGGCCGAAGCTCGGGACGCACGGTCCCGGCTCCCGTGGTGCCGACGGCGTCGCGCATGGCGAACTCCTCGCCGGCCGCCACGCCGGCGCCGAGCCGC
>CAZTZW010000206.1:0-5581 GCA_964618085.1 uncultured Elusimicrobia bacterium | reverse complement strand
GACGAGCACGATGGATTCGGTCTTGGGGTCCTTGCTGAGGGCCTTGGCGCGGCCGAGCAGGATGGCGGAGACGAGAGGGTCGCCGTCGAGCGCGTCCGTGAGCACGGTCGGCACGGGAGGCACGGCGCGCTCCATCGAGAAGACGTGGGCGTGATGCCCGCCCGCGGCGCCGGACTTCCCCGCGTGCGCGGCGTGGGCCGCGTGCGCCGCGTGGGCCGCGTGCGCCTTGCGGGCCGCGGAGCCGTCGCCCAACGCGACGCGCAGGACCTCGGAGTGCTTCTCCGTCAAGCCCAGGACGTAGCGCGTCTGGTCCATGACCTCGGAACGGGAATGGACGAAAAGCGGCACGGCGACGATCTTGCCCGCTCCGCGCGCGAGCAGGCGGCCGGTGGCGGCCTTGATGGCGGTGACGTCGGCCATGCCGAAAGCCGTCTCGACGGGGACGTACGCGTCCACGGAGGCGCGCAAAGCCTCCACGTCCGCGTTCCAAGACGCGTCGCCGCCGTGCGCGAGCAGGAGGATGCCGTAATCCGGCTCCTGGGCCGCGGGAGCGGCGGGCGCCGGAACGGCGCCCGACAGCGTCAAGGCGAGGAGCAGCGCGTTCATCGGGCGGGCTCGGAATGCTTCAAGCTGCGCTCGCGCCCGGTTGAGAGCGACGCCGCCCAGGCCTCGAACTCCGCGGTCTTCTCGGCGACGATGACCCGCGCGTCGGTCATGGCCTGGGAGCGGCCCTCCATGTTCTTGGCGACGATGGCTTCCAGGTCCTCGAGGCGGTAGAGGTAGACGTTGTCGAGGGCGTGGACGCTCTCCTCGACGTCGCGCGGCATGGCGATGTCGATGAAGAACAGAGAGCGCCCGGCGCGCGCGCGCGCGGCCCGCTCGACCATCTCGCGGGTGACGACGGCGGAAGGCGCGCCGGTGGAGGCGATGACGACGTCGACGTTCTCGAGCTGGGCGGAGAAGTCCTCCCAGCGCACGGCCTCGCCGGAGAATCGAGCGGCGAGCTGATAAGCCCGTTCCCAGGTCCGGTTGGCGACGCTCAAGCGCGCCACGCCGCGGCTCACGAGGTGCTTGGCGGCGAGTTCGGCCATCGCGCCGGCGCCCAGGACCAGCGCCGAGCGGCCGCGCAGGTCGCCGAAGATGCTCTCCGCCATCTGCACGGCGACGGACGGCACGGAGGACGCGCCCGCGGCCACGCCGGTCTCGCTGCGCACCTTCTTGCCGACGTAGAGCGCGCGCTGGAACAGGACGTTCAGGCGCTTGCCCGTCAGCCCCGCGCCCTTGGCGGCCTCGTAGCCGGCCTTCACCTGGCCGAGGATCTCGGTCTCGCCGACCACGATGGAGTCCAGGCCCGCCGCCACCGAGAAGAGGTGGGAGACGGCCTCGGCGCGCTCGCGGCGCGCGGCGCCCGCGCTCACCGGGAAGCCCGAGAGGTCGGCCAGCGCGGCCAGGACGGCCTCGGCGTCGGGCGGCGCGGCGGGCGTGCCCGCGACGTAGAGCTCGAAGCGGTTGCAGGTCGAGAGCGCGGCGGCCTCGCTCACGCCGCGGTTCTTGAGCTCGGAGAGCACGCGCTCGACGGGGACCGCGGCCAGGGCCTCTCGCGCGGCGGCGTCGCCGCAGCGGTGGCTCCAGGACCAGGAGAGCAGCCGCATCAGCGCGCGCCTCCCAGATAGCCGTGGCGGCCGGAGAAGAGCTCCGCGCCGAACAACGTGAGCAGGACGCAGGCGAAGCCCACCATCGAGACGTACACGGGCTTGGCCCCGCGCAGGCCGCGCACGTGGCGCAGCCACAGGTAGGCGCCGTAGACGATGGCGGTCGCCGCGCCGAGGGTCTGCTTGGGCTCCCAGCTCCACGCGTGCCCCCACGCCCGGTACGACCAGACCATGCCGACGGCCAGGCCCAGGACGAGCACGGGCAGCGCGAAAGCAACGATCCTGCCGATGAGCCGGTCGAGCTCGTCGAGGGAAGGCAGGCGGTAGCTCAGTTCGGTGGGCTTGCGCGACTTGATCTGGCGCTCCTGCAGGAGCAGGGCCAGCCCCACGCCGAAGCCGTTGGCCATCACCGCGTAGGCGGTCATGAGCAGGACGGGGTGGATGTTGAGCCAGTAGGAGCGCAGGCGCTCATCGAGCGGGGCGAGCACGGGCTCGGTCCACATCACCGCCGCGCCCGCCGAGGCCGCGGCCAGGGGCAGCACGAAGGCGCCGAGCACGCCCAGGCGGTGGCTGCTCTCCACCGCGAGGAAGACCAGGGCCAGCGCCAGCGCGATGAACGACAGCGCGCCGTGGAAGGAGGTGATGGGCAGGTACCAGCGGTTCTCCGGGTAGGACCAGAACAGCGAGAGCAGGAGGCCGAAGCCGACCAGGTGGAGGACCACGCCCGCGGCGAGCAGGGCGAGCATCACGCGGCTGGCGCGCGCGTCCTTGCTCCACAAATAGCCGAAAGCCGCGAAGGTCGCGGCGGAGTACAGGAGGAAGGCGGCCCAGGTCGGCGCGGTCGGACCCATGTCGGAGTCTATTCTAGCATGGCGCGTCGACACCCGGGTTGACCCCGGTCAGCACTCTAGAGCATGCCCAACGAACGGAACAGGGACTCCCAGCCGCCGGGAGCCTGAGGCAGGGAGGGCGTCGCGGCAGGGGCCTGGGTAGACGCCCAATAGAGGCTCGCGTACACGGCGGCCGTCACGCTGGCCAGGCCCAGCCACGCCGCGAAGCGGCCCCAGGTCGACGCGAGGAAGAGGCGGCTTCGCCGCGCCCACGGCCCCTCGACGCGGCCCTTCGTGTAGTAGGAGTAGTCCAGCCCGGGCACCCCGGTCTTGGGTCTCTCGTGCGCGGCCAGCAGGCCGGCCGCGGCGGCGGCGTCGAGAGCGTCCTTGTCGGCGAAGACCGCCGCGACGCTGCGATAGTCGCCGTACTCGCTCGACTGCGCCTCGATCTCGACCGACAACGCCCCCATCGCCTCGAGCGCCTCACGGCGGGCGGCGTCGGTCTTGGCGATCTCGGCTTCGAGCCCGGCCTTGCTGAGCCGCGCCGCGACGGAGTACTCGTCGATGCCGACGACGGTGGACGGGAGCTTCTCCGGCAGCAGGCCGCCGTCCCGCGCCGCGAGCAAGGAGGCCAGGTCCTTGAACTCCACGTCGATGATGCGGCCGTCGAGCGGCACATAGCTGGCGGCCGGGGAGATCCAGAAGGACCGGCGTCCGGAGACCTTCTCCACGCCGGCGACGGCGCCCAGGACCGCGTGATGCGCGCGCTCCTCGGCGCCGACGGTCTCGGCCGGGTGACGGAGCGAAGCGCCCAAGCCCAGCGTCCCCGCCAAGGTCAGTCCGGCGGCGCCGAAAAGATCCTCCCAGCCGGAGGGGATAGGCCCGTGCCAGCCCGGCGGGACCTCGACGCCGGACGGGAGCGTCCCCATGCTCGAGTAGACCATGTACAGGATGGACAGGGACGCGACGACGGCGAGGGGCAGCAGGATGGAGAGGGCGATGCGCTCGCCGCGGCTCATCGGCTTCTCGGGCTGGGCGACCACGGCCGTCACCGCGAAATCCTTGGCGGCCTTCAGGTTCGCGTTGCCCATCGCGATGGTCGCGGGGACGCTCGCCTTCGCGAGGGACGCCTCGTCCGGGAAGACCATGCGCACGGAGGCGTCCCGGCCGGAGATGTAGATGTTGACGCCCTGGGCGGACAAGGCGGCGAGGTCGTAGGAGACAGGCTTCCAGGCCGACGCGCCGGCTCCGGCGATGATGCCGGCCATGCCCAGGCCCGCGCCGAGCGACATGAAGCCGTCCATATCCATGAAGTGCTGGCGCAGCAGCATCTCGCCCTCGACGAGGATCTTGGCGAAGGAGTCGATGAGGAAGTAGTAGCCGAGCCCGGCCGCCGCGGCGAGGGCGATGACGGCGGCGACGGCGAAGGCGGTCTCCGCACCGTCCGGCTGGCCCTCGGCCTGGCGAGGGGCGGCGGACTTCTTGCCGGTCTCGGGGGCGTCGTTGGGCGCGGCGAGGCCCGCGGGGGACGCGGGCTTCGAGGCCACCGCGTACAACAGGCGGCGCGTGGCCTCCGGGCCCTTCACGCCCGTCACCCAGACGTTGCTCATGCGCGGGTCGGCGTTGTGCCCCACGGCCACGGTCAGGACGCCGGGCAGGGCCTTCTCCATGTTGGAGTCGGTCGCGTTGCCGGTCTTGGGCATCGCGCGGCCGGAGAGGCGCTCGGCCAGGCGGTCGAGCTTGCCGCCCGCGTAGTCGGGGCGCGCCTCGCGCGGGTCGTACATGCTGTCGCCCACGACCACGACGTCCTTGGCCGTCGCGCCGAGGGCCTTGGCGATGTAGGCGGTCGCCGGCTGCTTGGTCACGATGGAGAAGTTGATGTAGGGAGGGTTCGCCGGGTCCTTGGCGAAACGGGGCTTCACCTCGGCCTCGATGCCCTGCTTCGCCAGCTCCTCCTGCAGGATGGCGGCCGCGCCGCGCACCTGCTTCTCGTTGGAGCCGACCTTGAGCATCATGGCGTAGCCGTAGGTGTTCCAGGACTCGGAGGGGTTGTTGTTCGTCTCGCTGGGGAAGTGCTGCTCGGCCTTCAACTCCGCGCCCATGCGGGCCTTGGTCGCCTCGGCGGCGGCGCTGACCTTGGCCTTGTTCTCGTCGGCCAGGGCGGGCATCTCGTAGACGCGCTGCGGCACGCCCTGAGCGTCGTAGCGGTACACCCGGCCGCCGGAGTTGGCGGCCACGTACATGCCGGCGCGCAGCTCGACGGGCAGGGTCTCCAGGGACTCGAACACGGTGAGCTGGTGGGCGCGCTTCTCGTCGCCGCGGTCGCTGATGACCACGAAGTGCTTGCCCGCGGCCTTCACGGCGCGGATGGCCTCGATCATCTCGGGCGAGAGGGTCTGGTTGTAGGCGGCGAGGGTGTCGTCGAAGTCCGAGATGACGACGCTGCGGAAGGCCGCCTGCGCCATGACGGAGTCGATGATGGCGGGGCCGGCGGCGGGCAGGCTGTGCACGGCGCCGGTCTTGGCCGCGACCTTGGCCAACGTGCGGCGGATGAAGGCGTAGCGGAACGCGGAGTCGACGACCGTGATGGGCGCGGCCGCGGGAGCCGCCGGCGCGCCCTTGGCGGAGGAAGAGGGCGCGTCGGAGGGCGCCGCGAGGGAGCGGAAGCCCGCCGGGGAGCCGAGGACGGCCGTATCGGCAGCGGCGGCGATGGAGCGCTGGCCAGTGATGACGTCGGAGACGGTCTGAGCGTTCGAGCGGTCGGCGGAGGCGCCGGCGCGGTCCCCCGCGATGGCCTCGAGAGGCGCGGCGACGGCCTCGGTCATCGCGGAGACGGAAGCCGCGACCCTCGGCGCGTCGTGGGCGGCGGGCGGCACGGAGTGGACGGGCTTCGGGGCCGCGGCGTCGAGCGGGCGCAGGACGGGCGCCGCCAGCATGACCGGCATGGGCGCGCCGGCGGGCGCGACCAGAGCCGTGCTCGTGAGGGAGGGCGACGTGCGGGTCAGCACGGCCGCCGCGGCGGAGGCGGGGACGGGCGAGACCGGCGCGACGACGCGTCCGGTCGTGACGGCGGCGAACGCGCGGCCGGCGTCGTGACCG
>CAZTZW010000205.1:0-5590 GCA_964618085.1 uncultured Elusimicrobia bacterium | reverse complement strand
CCGCGCGCGCTTCATCATGCGCCAGGACGGCCTCGACCTCGCCGTCTACGACGCGCGCCGCGCCGCCGACCGGCTGCTCGCGGCCGGCGCGCACCTCGAGGACGCGCGCCTGTTCCGCCTCGTCGCCGAGTTCCCCGAGGAGCGCTCCCGCGTCTATGAACTCCGCTGAGCCCTCGCGCCGCGTCGCTTTTGCGTTCCTCACAGTCGCCGCTCTAGCGGCATGGGGCGGCACGCTCGCCTCGAGCGTCTGGACCCGCGACGACCGCTGGCTTATTTTAGAGAACCCGCTCCTGCAGGCGCGCGCGATCAAGCCGCTACTCTTCGGAGGATACGTCCAAGCGGTGATGAGCGACTCCGCTCCCATCCATCAGTGGCGTCCCGTCCTGAGTATGAGTTTTTTGGCGCAGATTGCCGTGACGGGCTTCTCTCAGCCTCCTCTGCGCACCGCCAACCTGCTTCTCCACATACTCGTCGCGTTCCTCCTCTACGAGGTATTGAGGAAACGTGGACTCTCAAGCCGAGGCGCGCTGGCGGGAGCCATCCTCTGGGCCGTCCTGCCGGCACATTCCGAAGTGACCGCCTACCTCACCAGCCGCTCAGAAATGCTCGCTGCCGCCTCGGTACTCGGCTCCTGGCTCCTGCTCGGCGCACCAGCACAGCCCAGTGCCAGGCGGTTGGCGGCAGGGGCCGGCATCTATCTGCTCGGAGCCCTCTCGAAGGAGCATACGCTGCTCTTCCCCCTCTTTCTCGCTCTCGCGGACTGGACCTTCTCCGGGCGCCGTCCATGGGACGCAGACCGACGGAAAGTATATCTCGCACTAGGCGCGGCAGCCGCATTCGTCGTGGCTGGACGCATGATTCTCCTACCAGGCATTGCCGTCGGAGGACACCCGTATTTCCCGCCCTCCACGACGTGGCTGACGCGTCTACTCACACTCTCCAAGTTCTGGGTCATGCACTACGCGCGTCCCGCGCTGACCGGCACCGGCATGTGCATCGAGTACGCGCGGCCCCTCATTCCCGACTCCGGACCGCGCGACGTTACGGCTTGGCTGAGTCTGGCCGGTCTCCTCGCGCTCGCGCTGGCGGCAGCGCGCGCTTTGCTGCGACGAAGCGCGTGGGGGTTCTGGCTTCTCGCCCCGTGCATCTTTCTTCTGCCTACGAGCCACCTGATCATGGAGCTCGATACCATCGGCGCGCAGCGATTCCTCTATATCCCCTGCTTCGCCCTGGCTTGGCTCATAGCCAAAGGATGGGAGAAGGGCACGAAACAGGTTCCCGTACTCACTGCAGTGCTGAGCGGCCTCCTCATCCTCTTCTATACCGTACGCGCCCGCGCAGAAGTCCACGTATGGGCCGATGAGATCCGTCTCTATACCGCGACCCTTGCGTGTAATCCCGTATCGGCGAAGACACGTACCGCTCTGGCCGTGCCCCTGTTGAAGGCGGGCCGTCAAGAAGAAGGCTTCGCGCTCTTGCGTTCCGCGCTAGAAGCCGACGGCAACCATTACCCCGCCGTCTACAACCTCGCCCTGAACGCCCACCAACGAGGCGACAAGCGCCTCGCACGTGAGGTCCTCGCCCGTGCCCGCAGGTTGATGCCCGAAGCACCGGACAGCCTCTCACTCGAAGGCCTGCTGGCCGAAGAAGACGGGAACTGGGCCGAAGCGGCGAAGGCCTACTCCGCCGTCGCCTCATTAAGGCCACAGGATGGCGCGGCGCGCTGGAACCTCGCGCGTTCGCTGGCTCATCTCGGTCGCCCCCGAGAGGCCGCCCAGCAACTGGATAAGTTCCTTGAATTGGCACCGCACGACCCCGACGCGCCCGCAGGACGCCGCTGGCGCGAAACCCTGCCGAGATGATTACCTCCGAGCGCCGCGCCAACCGCCTCTCCGACGCCGGCGTGTTCGCCGTCGCCCTGCTGGGCTACCTCGCGACGCGCTCCTACTTCTTCAACTTCGACGGCGTGGCCTGCGCGGTGGCCGTCGAGCTCGCCGACTTCAAGCATCTCGTGCACGGCAACCACCTGGCCTACGGCGTCCTCGGCTGGGCCTTCGACCGCCTGCTGAAGCTGGGCGGCTTCCCGGGCGACGCTCTGTACTCCCTCCAGATCCTCGACGGCCTGCTGGGCGCCGCCGGAGCGGCCGCCTTGGCCGCCTTCCTGCGCCGCTTGGGCGCGGAGCGCCGCGAGGCCGCCTTCGGCGCCTTGGCGCTGTCGGCCTCCTACGCCTGGTGGCAGTGGAGCCTGGAGGCCCAGGTGTACATGCTCGGCGCGGTCCCCCTCATCCTCGCGGCGAGCGAAGCCAGTTCAGAGGAACCCCGGCCGTGGCGAGTCGGCCTGTGGCACGCCCTGTCCATGCTCGGCCACGCGGGCCACTGCGTCGCCGCGCCGGCCCTGATCTACCTGGTCTGGGCCCATCGCCGCGAGCGGCGCGACGTCCTCTCCTACTTCGCCTGGGCCGCGGCGGCCGTCGTGGCGGCTTACGTGCTGGCGGGACTGCTGGCCGTGAAGCCCGGCACGTCCGACGAGATGAGGCTGTGGCTCCTCGGCTCGGCCGCGCTGGGCCAGGACCGCGCGTTCAAATGGCACATCGACACCTCCGTGCTCGAGAGCCTGCGGCTGTGGGGCCTCACCTCGCTGCGCATCTTCTGCGACTTCACGCGCGTCACGGGCCCGGCCAAGGCCTTGGGCATCGTCCTGGCCGTGCTGCCCCTGGCCGCCGCCGCGTGCGCCTTCCGCCGTCCCGCCCGCGAGGCCAAGGCCATGGCGCTGTGGCTCGCCGGACACGCGCTCATCTACACCACCTGGGAAGCCACCACCATCGTCTACCGCGTCGTGGACCTGCCCGCGCTCTGGGCGCTGGCGTGGATGGGCCTCGACGAGCGGCAGGTCCCGGCCAAGGCGCGCGCCGTCCTCTTCGCCGTCTGGACCGCGGCCGCCGGGCTCTACAACTGGCACGCCTCGCTGGCCGCCGACTGCGACCCCGCCAACAACGTCGAGTTCATGGAGGCCCGCGAGGTCGGCCGGCGCACGCCGCCCGAGGCCTGGGTCGTCGCCCACGCGCGCTCCCAGGTCTACTACCCCTACTTCGGCGCGCGCCGCCCCCTCAACCTGCGCTTCCACGGCACGCCCGAGGCGCTGGCCGCGGCCGTGGCCGCGCGCGAGGCCCGCGGCGAGCCGGTCTACGCCACGGGACGCACGCTGAAGTCGTTCCCGGGGCTGACGCGCGACGTGCGCGTCGAGAAGCTCGAGGGCGACCTGCTGCGGCTCAGGCCGGGCGCGAGACGCCCGGCACAGATGCCGCTGAGGAAGTCCTTATAGCATCTAGAGCAAAGGCCAGCCGAAAGGCAGGAGCCGGAAAAGGCTGAAAGCCGCCGCGGCCGCGAGGAACGGGCCGAAGGGGATGGGGTCGGAGCGGTCGAGACGGCCGCGCGCCATGAGCACGACGGAGTACAGCGCGCCCAGGAACGAGCCCAGCACGAGCGCGTCGTAGGCGCCGGTCATCCCGGTCCACGCGCCGATGCCCGCCAGCAGCTTCACGTCTCCGCCGCCGAAGGCCTCCTTGCCCAGCCACCACTCCCCGATGGCCGATAGCCCCCAGCCGAGGGCGAAGCCGAACAGCGCCCCGCGCAGGCTCCACCACGGCGCGCGCCACCACTCGCCGAAGACGCCGGGGTCGAGATAGGGGTTGCAGGGCGAGACCAGCAGGCCCGCGACCACCAGGCCGATGGAGAGCTCATCGGGGATGATGAAGGTGTCCCAGTCGATGAGGGCGACCGCGACCAAGGCGCCCGCGCACACGGCCGCGGCCGCGGCCCACAGCGGCCGGCCCGGCCAGCGCAGCCACAGCGCCGCGGTCAGCAGCGACACGGCCAGCTCCACGAGCGGGTAGCGCAGGGACACGGGCTTGCGGCAGCCCCGGCAGCGGCCCTTGAGCAGCGCCCAGGAGAGCATGGGCACGTTGTCGTACCAGGCGATGAGCTTGCCGCACTTGGGACAGCGGGAGCGCGGCCGCACCAAAGACTCCTCGCGCGGGAGTCGATGGATGACGACGTTCAGGAAGGAGCCCCAGCAGGCCCCGTAGGCGGCGGCGGCGAGGGTCTCGAAGATTCTCATGTCGGGAAAAGAGAGGGGCGGGCGGAACCAGTCCGCCCGCCCCCATCAAGCCTACCGGACGTTTTTTAGTAGTTCGTCCAGACGGTGCCCTTCGTGTCAGTGTGCGTGCAGTTCACGAGCAGCTGACCGAAGTTCGCGTTGGCGGTCTCGTCCTGATACCACCAGCCGCCGTTGCCATCGGGCGCGGCCGTCATCACAGTCGACGAGTTGTCGTTGTGATAGTTCGGAGCCTTCGCCACGGGAACCGCCGACAGGTACTTGCCGCTGATCGTCAACGCGGCGGGATCCGCCGGGTAGACGCCTTCGAGGTCGCCGTAGTAGATGCTCAGGGCGGAGCGGATGGAACCGACGTTGCCCTTCGACGCACCCTCGGACGACTTGCGGATGAGCTCAGCGAACTTCGGGATGGCGATCGCCGCGAGAATACCGATAATCGCGACGACAATCATCAGCTCGATGAGCGTGAAGCCCTTCTTGTTCTTCGTCATGTGCATGACCCCCTTTGTGCCGTTATGTATGTATGTTTCAGGGTAGATATGTTCTATCGGCACGAACGATCAGCACTGAGCCGAGTATACCCCGCGTTCCAACGCCTGTCAAGGAAACGATAAGTGACATGCGTCACGCAAGCATTTTCTTCATCCCGACCGGTGGGCAGGAAGGGAGTTGAACCCTTAAGCCCTTTCGGGCACACGGTCCTGAGCCGTGCGCGTCTGCCAATTCCGCCACCTGCCCACCGCTCGAGACGAAGTGCTACAATCGTCATTCTAAAACATATGCCGTCCAAAGACAAGGCGAAGGATAAGAAGGACGAGCGCAAGACCGTCGCCTCCCACCGTAAAGCCCGTCATTATTACGAGATCCTGGAGGTGACGGAGGCCGGCATCGAGCTCAAGGGGCCCGAGGTCAAATCCCTCCGGAAGGGCCAGTGCAGCCTGGACGGCTGCTTCGCCCGGGCCGACGGCGGCGAGATGTGGCTGGAGAACTTCTACATCCCCCCCTACGTCTTCGCCACCGCCATCGCGCCCCTCGACCCGCGCCGCCGCCGCAAGCTCCTGCTCGGCCGCCGGGAGATCGCCAAGCTCACCACCAAGCTCACCACCAAGGGCCTGACCCTCGTGCCGCTGGAAGCCTACTTCAAGAACGGCTGGGCCAAGGTCGCCTTGGCGCTGTGCCGCGGCAAGACCGGCGCCGACATCCGCGACACCCTGAAGAAGAAGGCCATCCGCGACGACGCGGAGAAGAGCTTCAAAGGCGCGTACCGCGGGTAGACGATGCCCGCCTGCGACGTCCTCGTCGTCGGCGGCGGCATCCTGGGCCTGGCCGCCGCCCGCGAAGCCAAGCGCCGCCGCCCGAAGGCCTCGGTCGTCCTGCTGGAGAAGGAGGACGCGCCCGGACGCCACGCCAGCGGCCGCAACAGCGGCGTCCTGCACGCGGGATTCTATTACTCCCCCGACGGCCTGAAGGCCAGGC
>CAZTZW010000204.1:0-5594 GCA_964618085.1 uncultured Elusimicrobia bacterium | reverse complement strand
ATCCAGCAGATCGTCGACGGCCTGGTCGAGCGCAAGAAGGGCATCTACCTCTGCACCAACGCCATCCTGCTCGAGAAGAACATCCACAAGTTCAAGCCGAGCCCCTGGCTCATCTTCTCCATCCACCTCGACGGCGTCGAGAAGACGCACGACCGCATGGTCTGCGAGAAGGGCGTGTACCAGAAGGCCATCTCCGCCATCAAGCTCGCCAAGTCGCTGGGCTTCACGGTGATGACCAACTCCACCATCTTCCAGGGCGAGGACGTGGCGGAGTTCCGCCAGTTCTTCACCGAGAGCATGGAGATGGGCATCGACGGCATGATGATCTCCCCCGGCTACGCCTACGAGAAGGCTCCCGAGCAGCAGCTCTTCCTCAAGCAGGAGCAGTCCAAGGCCTGGTTCAAGGAGGCGCTCAAGGACTGGCGCCAGCAGGGGTGGGCGTTCAACCACTCGCCCTTCTACATGGACTTCCTCGAGGGCAAGCGCGAGTACGACTGCACCCCCTGGGGCAACCCCCTGCGCAACGTCTTCGGCTGGCAGCGTCCCTGCTACCTCATGAACGAGGGCGGCTACGCCAAGACCTACAAGGAGCTCCTCGAGAGCACCGACTGGAGCAAGGTCGGCCACAAGAGCGGCAACCCGAAGTGCCTCAACTGCATGACGCACTGCGGCTTCGAGCCCACCTCGGTGACGGACTCCTTCTCCAGCTTCTCCAAGTTCTTCGAGATGGTCGCCGACTTCGCGTCCATAAAGGCGCCCAAGAAGGTCCAGGCGTCCTACGACCGCACCGGCACCTACGAAGAGCAGCTCGCCAAGGCCGAGAAGCGCCCGCTCGCCGAGACCAAGCACTAGTGGACGCGGCGTTCGTCACCGGCGGGACCGGCTTCCTCGGCGCCGCGCTCGTCCGCGTCCTCCTCGATAAAGGCCTGAAGGTCCGCGCGCTCGCCCGCAAGGGCAGCGACCGGCGCAACCTCGACGGGCTCAAGAACGTCGAGATCGTCACCGGCGACCTGCACGACAAGACCGCCCTGCGTGACGGGACGACGGGCTGCCGCTACGCCTTCCACTGCGCGGCCGACTACCGGCTGTGGGCGCCCGACGCCGACCCGATGTACCGCGCCAACGTCGACGGGACCGAGAACGTCCTCCGCGCCGCCGCGCGCTCGGGCGTCGAGCGCATCGTCCACTGCTCCTCGGTGGCCGCCATCCAGCCGCCGCACGGCCGCGCGCCGGTCGACGAGACGCACGAGTACCCCGGCGTCGACGACGTCGTCTCCGACTACAAGAAGTCGAAGTACCTGGGAGACCTCCTCGCCCGCCGTCTCGCGAAGGAAGGCCTGCCCGTCGTCATCGTCAACCCCGCCGCCCCCATCGGCCCGCGCGACGTCAAGCCCACGCCGACCGGCCGCATCGTCACCGACTTCATGAACGGCCGCATGCCGTCCTACATCGACACCGGCATGAACGTCGTCCACGTCGACGACTGCGCCGAGGGGCACTGGCTCGCCGCGGCGAAGGGCCGGGTCGGAGAGCGCTACATCCTCGGGGGCGAGAACGTCACGCTCAAGCAGGTACTCGACATGCTCTCCGAAGCGACCGGGCGCCCCGCGCCCCGCTTCAAGACGCCCTTCGCCGTCGCCTACGCCTACGGCGCCGTCGACACCGCCGTCGCCTGGCTGCGCGGCACCGAGCCCCGCGCCCCGCTCGACGCCATCCGCATGGCGCGCCACTACATGTGGTTCACCTCCGCGAAGGCCGAGAAGGAGCTGGGCTACGAGCACCGCCCCGCCGCCGCCGCCTTGAAGGACGCCGCGGACTGGTTCAAGGCCAACGGCTACGTGAAGGCATGACGCCGTCGGCCGTCCTCTTCCTCGCCTTGGCCGCGTTCACGCTCACGCCCTGGGCGTCTCCGCCCGTCGCCCTCGTGCTGGGCCTCATGTTCGCCCTGCTCCTGCCCCACCCCTGGCCCAAGCCGGCGAAGTCGGCCTCGAAGACCTTGCTGCAGGCCGGAGTGGTCGGGCTCGGCTTCGGGATGGACCTGCCCCGCGTGCTGTCGACGGGCGCTGCGGGGCTCGGCTACACGGCGGGAGGCATCGTCCTGACCTTGGCGGCCGGCGCCGCGCTGGGCCGCGTCTTGCGCGTGCCGGACACGACGGCGGCCCTCATCTCGACCGGCACGGCCGTCTGCGGCGGCTCCGCCATCGCGGCCGTGGGCCCCGTCCTCGGCGCCGACGACGAGGAGATGTCGGTCTCGCTGGCGGCCGTGTTCCTGCTCAACGCCGCGGCCCTCCTTCTCTTCCCCCCCATCGGACACGCGCTGTCGCTCACGCAGGAGCAGTTCGGCCTCTGGGCCGCGCTCGCCATCCACGACACGAGCTCGGTCGCCGGCGCGACGCTCAAGTACGGCGCGGCGGCCCTGGCCGTCGGCGCGACGGTCAAGCTCGCGCGCGCGCTGTGGATCGTGCCCCTGACCTTCGCGGCCGCGGCCTGGCGCCGCTCCGAGGCGAAGACCGCCTGGCCCTGGTTCATCGCCTTCTTCCTGCTCGCCGCCGCCCTCAACAGCTACGCGCCCTCGCCGCTATGGGCCTGGGGCCGCATGGCCGGCCGCGCGGCACTCACGGCCACTCTGTTCCTCATCGGCGCCGGCGTCTCGGCCGCCTCGCTGCGCAAGGTGGGGCCGCGGCCGCTCCTGCTCGCCGTCGCGCTCTGGCTCGCCTCCGCCTCCGCCAGCCTGGCGTTGATACGCGCGGGCATCATCCGATAAGATGGAGAGACGATGACCTGCCGACAGATCGGGACCGGCTCCTGCAAGACGCACCTGCTCATCGCGCCCAAGACGCGCGAGGCCGTGCTGGTGGACCCCGTCCTCGAGAAAGCCGACGCGCACCTCGCCCTGTTGAAGGGCGAGGGCCTGAAGCTATCGGCCGTCATCGACACGCACACCCACGCCGACCACCTCTCCGCCGGCGCGGAACTGCGCGAGAAGACCGGCGCCGCCTACGTCATGCACGAGGCCACGCGCTCCTCCGCCGTCAGCCGCCGCGTGAAGGACGGCGAGACCCTGGGCGTCGGCGACCTGAAGGTGACCTTCCTCCATACGCCCGGCCACACGGCCGACAGCGTCAGCCTCCTGACCCCCGACACCTTGCTCAGCGGCGACTTCCTGTTCCTCGGCTCCTACGGCGCGGGCCGTCTCGACCTCCCCGGCGCCGACGCCGGGACGCACTTCGACAGCCTGCGCAAGCTCGACAAGCTCCCCGACGGGCTCATCGTCATGCCCGCTCACGACTACCAGGGCCTGGACTCCTCCACCCTCGGCGCCGAGCGCAAGGACAACCCCGTGCTCACCCCTCGCGGCCGCGACGAGTACCTGAAGTACTGGGCCGCCAAGACCTTCTCCGACAGCTCGTGGATGAAGGCCGTCGTCGCCGCCAACGTGCGCGGCGAGCGCGACCCGCGCGCCGTCAGCATCCCGCAGGAAGGCGCGGCCTGCGCCTGCGCGTCGTCTCCCGCGCCCGCGGGCCACGGCGACATGCCCCAGCTCTCCGCCCCCGACCTCCAGGGGATGATCGCCGCCGGCCGCAAAGGCCTGGTCCTGCTCGACGTCCGCACGCACGAGGAGTACAACGACGAGCTCGGCCACGTCGCCGGGACCGTCCTCATCCCCGTCGACGAGCTCGAAGCGCGCGTGAAGGAAGTCCCGCCGGGCGACATCGCCGTCATCTGCCGCTCCGGCAAGCGCGCGACGCGCGCGGCGGGCCTGCTCAAGGCCGCGGGGCGCGACAAGCTGTGGGTGATGACCGGCGGGATGCTGGCCTGGAACCAGGCCGGCCTGCCGAAAGCCTAGACCAGCGCTTCGCGGCGCGCGAGCGCCCGGTTCATCGCCGAGCGAAGGTCCGCCGGGCCGTCCTGGAGCTTGAGCCCCAGCAGGCGCTGACCCGGCGTGGCGCGCCAGCGCGCGACCGCGGCCAGGTTGTAGAGCAGCCAGATGAACAGCGCCGCCGCGACGCCCTTGGCCCTGCGGCCCTCGACCGCGCGCACGGTCCCGTAACGCGGGACCGGCTTGCGCGCCGGGACGGGCTTCTTGCCGCGGATCTCCTTGACGGCGTTGCCGATGGCGCGGACCATCTCGTCGCCGGCGGACTCGCGGCTCATGCCTAAGAACACGCGCGTGTACGTGACCTTGGGCGGCACGGCCGCGGCCAGCGCCCACAGGGCCAGGCCGCAGACGCCGAGGTCGAACAGCAGCGCGAGGACGCGGCGGCCCTGCGGGGACACGGCCGCGGCGGTCGCGGCTTTCGCGGCGGGCGCGGCGACGGAGACGAACCGCGCCTTCGCGGAGGTCTGCAGCTCCGCGACGAAGGCGGACGGCTCCTCGCGCCGGATCTTGTAGACGCGGATCTTCTCCGGGATTCCCTTGAGCTGGACGAGCCCGACCTCGCTCGACGGCACCTCGGACTTGTTCATCGCGAGGTAGACGGCCTCGGTGAAGTAGACCTGGCCGACCTCGGCGATGGCCTCCACGCGCGCCGTGATGTTGACGGCGTCGCCGAAGATGTCGCCCTCGATGACGTTGACCTCGCCCGCGTTGACCGCGACGCGGATCTCGATGCGCTTCTCCGGCGGGAGGTCCTTGTTGCGCTCCGCGAGCTTGGCCTGCACCGCCATGCCGGCGAGCACCGCGTTCGTCGGGCTCTCGAACGTCATCAGGAAGGCGTCGCCGATGCTCTTGATGAGCTTGCCGCCGCGGGCCTCGAGCACGGGGCGCACCACGTCGCTGTGCTCGGACAGCATCGCGGCGATCTCGGCGCGGCTCTTGTGCGCGGTCTTGTTGGTGAAGCCCTTGATGTCCGTGAGCAGGACGGTCAGGTGCCTCGTGACGGCTTCGGACATGAGGGTATCTTACCAAAGCCCCGCGCGCCGCCGGGTGACGCGCGTCACTCGCCTACACGAACCGACGGGCGAAGCGCGCGGGAGGCAGCGGACACGGGCCGACGGCGGCGCTGACCGCGCGGCGGCGCCCCGCGACCGCGTCATAGACCACGTCGCGCAGCATCGCGGGGATCAAGACGAGCACGGCGGCGAGCGCCCTCCACAGCCCGCCCATGAGGCTCAGGACGTGGAGCACCGCCGTGGAGCGCGTGAGCCAGCGGCGGTCCTGCGCCAGCACGACGAGGCTGTCCGGGAGTCCCGGGGGCGGGCCCGCCTTTCGAAAGGCCTCGCTCCCCAGATTGCCGAGGGCGAGGCGTCCGCGCCGGTCCTCGGCGAGCAGGAAGCGCGCGAAGCCTTGGCAGACCGTGCAGGAGCCGTCGAAGAACACCACGGCGCTCCCCTCCCGCGCCGGCAGCCAATCCGGGTCGAAGGTGAAGAAGTGGAACATCACCATGCCCATGGAGAGGTCCGCGAAGTCCACCATGAACAGAAGGGAGACGTGCATCGCCAGCAGCGCCGACCACAGCAAGGGGCGCAGCCGAGCCGAGAGCGCCAGCGGAGCGAAGAGGAGCTCCGCGCCCAGCGCTCCCCAGGTCAGGAGCTTGAGCAGGACTTCCGGCTGCCGCATGAGGAATGCGACGATGCCGTTGTCCCGCATGAGC
>CAZTZW010000203.1:0-5597 GCA_964618085.1 uncultured Elusimicrobia bacterium | reverse complement strand
TCGGGCACGCCGTTCTTCGTCAGCTCCCGCCAGCGGGTGTCCACGGCCAGGGCGATCGTCTCCGCGCTGCTGCGGGCCGTCCGCCCCGCCGTCTCGCGCGCGACGACCTCCGCCGTCTGCTTGGCTCCCTGCTCGAGGATCTCCCCCACCGCGGCCTTGCGGGCGCCGCCGGTGAAGAAGTCCACCCCGGTCATGCCGACGACGCCGATGAGGGAGGCCGCGTTGTACGGGGTCGGCTTCATCACCAGCTCGCCCGTGGCCGTGCCGATCTTCTCGCCGTTGGTCACGAACAGGTCGTGCACCACGTGCCGGCCCAGTGCCACGACCGCGCCCGGCGCGTACTGGACCTCCAGGAGCGAACCCTTCGCGTCCCATGCGCGCCGCCACGTCTCGCCCGAGGTCACCCAGCTGCCGAACTGGTTGATGAGGACCTCGCCCTTGTGCAGGGCCTGGCCGATGGCGCCGTTGACCGTCCCGTCGTCGCCGACCGCGTCGATGCGCGCCTGGACCTCCTGCGCCCGGTAGGCGATGCTCTGGCTGAGGGTGATGTCGGGGACGACGCCGGCGCGGGTGACGCCCGCGGGCAGGACGCGGCCCGACTGGCGGTACGTCTCGGCGGCCTGGGCGACGGTCAGCGCCGAGGCGCCGGGGAAGGTCCCCGCCGTCGTCGCGCCCGGGAGGTCGTCGGTCTTCGTGGAGCCCAGCCCCGCCCGCAGACGCTCCATGCTCCCGGCGATCTGGGCGCGCGCGGCCGGGTCGAGGTTCGAGCGCGCCAGCGCGCGCACGCCCGCGGCCCGCTCCAGCGCGCGCGTGGCGTCCGTCGTCCTGGCGCCGGGCGTGAAGCGCAGCGCCTTGTAGCGCTCCACGATCTCGCGGCGCTGGCCGGCGTTCTGGATGGAGTAGCCGTCGGCGACGAGCAGGACCGCCTCCTCGAACAGCGAGACCGCCTTGGACGGGTCGCGGCCCGCGCGCAGCATCTCGGCCTGCTCGATGAGCTCGCGCAGACGGACCGCGCGGGCGCGCGTCGGCGCCGGCGCCGCGGCGCTGACGCCCAGAGCGAGGGCGGTCTCCCGGTCGCGGCGCGGGAGGACGTCGTCGAGGGGAGCGGCGCGCACGTAGGCGGCCATGGCGCGGCCCCAGGCGAACTCGATGGCGGCGTCGCCCGACCACGCGTGGGAGGGCGTGACGAGGAAGACCGCGGCGAGGAGACCGTGCAGGGGGGTCATAGCGTCTCTGCTCGGAGGATAGCCCCGGGAACCGTCACTTTCAAGGGGGGCCCCCCCGATGAGCGGGTCCTTCTTTATCCTTGTTTTTTCAGTGAAAAATTGACATCCTGCCGACGATGCGTCGAGAGGAGTTCGCCGCGCGCGTGTGGTCCAAGCTGGTCGCCTTCGACAAGCGTCACGCCCTGCTGCCGGCCGGGGCGCGCGTGCTCGCCGGCGTGTCCGGCGGACCGGACTCGGTGTGCCTGGCCCACTGGCTCTCGGTGCAGAAGCGCCGCAAGGGACTCGACGTCGCCTTGCTCCACGTCCATCACGGCCTGCGCGGACGCGAGGCCGACAAGGACGCGCGGTCCGTGGCCGCTCTCGGCGAGAAGCTGGGCCTGCCGGTCGCGGTCGTCAAAGTCGACGTGAAAGCCCTGGCGAAGAGGCGCGGCATGGGGCTGGAGGACGCGGGCCGCAAGGCGCGCTACGACGAGCTGACGCGGCGGGCGCGCCGCTCCCGCCGCGCCATCGTCGCGACCGGACACCAGCTCGACGACCAGGCCGAGACCGTCCTGCTCCACCTGCTGCGCGGCACCAGCGCGGCCGGCCTGGCGGGCATGCCCACGCGCCGCCCGCTCGCCCCCGGCGTCGAGCTCATCCGCCCGCTGCTCCCGCTCACGCGCGCCGAGGTGGACGCCTACCTGCGCGCGCACGGCCTGACCGCGCGCCAGGACGCCAGCAACGCGTCGGAGGCCTTCGAGCGCAACTGGGTGCGCCGCAAGCTACTGCCCCTGCTCGAGCGGAGGCGGCCGGGCGTGAAGGACCGCCTGGCCGCCATCGCCGACGACGCGCGCGCGCGGCTGCGCTAGTCCATCTCCCCCTCGGGGATCTCGCTATCCTCGGGCGTCCAGCCGGCGTCGGTGAGCAGGTGGTGCAGGGTCTCGCTGAGGGAATCCAGCCTCGTTGCGAACTCCGGCCGGGCCTCGACCTGGTCGCGGGAAAGCGCCGCGACGTCCTCATAGAGCTTGAGCGCGTCGGCCTTCACCGAATCGAGACCGCGCGCGATGCGCCGGTATTCGTCGCTCGACGCGCCGTGGCGCCGCGCGGCCGCGTCCAAGGCCGCGAAGTGCGTCTGTTCGACGAACAGCAGCATATAGCTGATGGCGTCGCGCGTGGGCGGCTCGATGGCGCCGTCCGCGACGACCGCCGCCCGCGGCCCGCCCCCCGCCGGGACGAACTCGGCGCGGCCGGGGAAGAGGTATACCAGGCCCTCCACCGCGTAGTGGGGCGCGACGGGCGGCACGGCCGTCATGAGGCGGTCGATGACGGGCCCGGGAGGCTCCACCTCCGCCGCGCGGCCGTCGCGCAGCAAGGTGCACCCCTCGGTCGCCACGCCGGGCGGGAGTTCGCTGAGACGGCGCGCGCAGGCCAGCCGCCACGGCTCTCCGGAGAGGTCCCCTTCGGGCAAGGTCCGGCGGGCGGCGGCGATGAGCGGCTCGTGCGGCAGGACGACGGGCGCGCCTCCGGAGACGTTCGCGGCGAGCGCGGCGGCGAGTACGGCGGAATAGTCCATGTTCGTTCCCTCCTGTGGTCTGTGCGTCCGACCATAGTGAAGCAGGCGGGAGCGTCCGGAGCCGGGGTCTTACGCCCCGCGGGCGCGAGGCTTACGGTCTACGAGGGACGCTGAGCGCGCGCGGCGGTTTCAGTATACCGCCGGTAACTAGAAGTCGAAGGCCTTGCGCACGCGCGTCTGGAGGAAGAAGATGCCGCTGCCCTCGGCCTTGTCGTGCGTCGAGTAGGCCGAGGCCGACTCCAGCGCGTCGCGCAGGGCCGAGACCGCGCGGCGCATCGACGCCTCGTCGGTGCGCACCGTGACCCCGGATTCGTGGAGGACGACGCCGCGACGGGCGATCATGGCGTCCACCATCCCGGCGAAGCGCTTGTGGAGCGCGGCGTAGCCGGGGAAGGCCATGGGCATCACGTAGTACTTGCCCGCCAGCGGGCTCTTCCAGCGGCCCGACACCGCCCGCTTGGCCAGCTTGAGGGCCGCCAGGCGCTTGAGGCCGCGAGCCACCACGGCCTCGGGCAGGCCCAGGGGCTCGGCGAGCTCCTCGGCGGTGAAGGAGCCCCGGTCGTTGACCAAGCACTCGAAGGCCCAGTAGGCGGCGGGCTCGGCGATGAGGCCGCGGCACTGCGCCTCGGTGAGGTGATAGGCCTGGTCCTGGATGAGCCGCTTGGCCGCGCGCGACGCCAGCGGCGCGGGCACGGCGTCGCGCAGCAGCGGCGCCACCAAGGAGCGGAACGTCTCCTCGGTGACGAAGAGGTCCTTGAGGTAGTCGAGCACGAAGAGCCGGTGCATCTCGTCGGTGGGCGGCACGCGCAGCAGCGCCAGCAGCAGCGGCAGCCACTCCGGGCGCGGCAGGTGCTTGCCGCGCTCGAGCTTCAGGTAGTAGGCGAAGGTGAACGGGAAGACGCGCCGCCCGCCGTTGCGGTGATAGTAGGCGTAGGGCGTGTGGAAGCCCGCGTCGCGGCGCAGGCGCGTCAGCGTCTGCGCGAAGCTCACGGCTTCACGCCCTTCACCAGCTCCGCCGGATAGCCGATGTCGAGGACCTTGAGGACGCCCACGTGCTTGCGCGCGTGCGCCGCCAGGAGGCCCTTCTTGGGGAGCCCGAGCGTCAGCGTGAGCGCGGCGTTGACGAACACGCCGCTGTGGTAGCCCGTGTCGGGGTGGATGCCCGAGGGCACGTCCACGGCCAGGACGGGCTTGCCCGCGCGGTTCATCTCCTGGATCATGTGGTGGACGGCGCCCGCGGGTTTTCCCGCCGAGCCCGTGCCGAGCAGGGCGTCGAGCGCGAGGTCGGCGGCTCCCAGCGCGCCGGAGAGGCCCGCCTCGGGGCCGGCCTCCTCGACGTGCACGCCCGCGGCGCGCGCGGAGGCGAGCATCGCCGCCGTCAGCTCGGGATAGCCGGAGTCCTTCTTCGCCGGGCACAGGAAGGCCCACACCTCGGCGCCCTTCGCCTTGAGGAGGCGCGCCGCGGCCAGGCCGTCCCCCCCGTTGGCGCCGCGCCCGCAGCAGACCACGACCTTGGCCCGGGCGACGTCCTTGCCCGCGGCCTTGAGGAACGCGGCGGCCTCCTCGGCCACCGCGGCGCCCGCCCTCTCCATCAGCTCCGCGGCGGGCACGCCGAACCTCGCGGTCGCGTCATGATCGAGCGCCCGCATGACCGCGGCCGTGACCACCGGCAGTCCCTCCCACGTCGTCGGGATGGGCTCTTTGGGCATCAGTAGGAGCGGAACGCCGCCAGCAGCAGGGCCATCACGGTCAGGAACAGCGCCAGCACCGCCAGCGCCGAGAAGGCCAGATAGGGCAGGCCGAGCGTGAGCCAGGCGTGGCCGCTGGCCACGCCGTACTCGTCGCGGATGCCCCGCGCCTTCAGCGTCAGGGACCACAGGCCGATGGCGAAGAAGACGAGGCGCACGGGCCACGCCGAGCCCGGCACCAGCGCCTGGACCACCAGCACCGCGGGGACGGCGGCCGCCCACGCCAGCTCGGAGAAGCCCCAGTGGACGAACAGCACGCCGGCGTTGCCCTTGGCCCCGCCCATCTCGAGGATGAGATGCAGCACCGCGGTGGTGATGAAGGCCAGCGACACGTGCCAGGTCAGCACCGCGATGAGCGACGGCCAGGACAGCGAGAGGAAGGTCAGGCGTCCGGCCAGCGCCTGCGCGAAGAACAGGCTCGTGCCGCCCGCGAGGATGGCGAGCAGGCCGAACGCGAGCGGGCGGCGGCGGCGTATCTCCGCCGCCGCGTGGGTGTGGTCCTCGAAGAAGTCGTAGGCGAGCTCGATCACGTCAGAACCCGGTCCACAGGTAGTGCAGTCCCGGCTTGGGCCCGCCGAGGTCCGCCAGCGGGATGGTGATGGGCCCCAGGCCCAAGGTCAGGCGCGCCTTGGTCTCGAGCATCTCGAAGAGGTCGCTCATCTTCTCGGTGTCGCGGCGCACCTTGGGCTTCTCGTCCTTGATGCCGCCGAGCTGGGCCGCGAGCATCAGCGCGTCCTTGGAGTCGCCGAGCTGGTCGACGAGCTTGAGGTTCAGCGCCTGCGTGCCGGTGTAGATGCGGCCGTCGGCGAGCGGCTTGACCTCCTCGACGCTCATCTTGCGGCCCTCGGCCACCGCGCCCACGAACTGGCCGTAGGTGTCGTCGATCATGGCCTGGAGCAGCTGGCGCTCCTCGGGCGTCATGGGACGCGCCGGCGAGCCGATGTCCTTGTGCTTGCCCGACTTGATGGGGTCGGACTTGTAGCCGATCTTCTCGAAGAGGCCCTGCAGGTTGCTCACGGAGAACATGACGCCGATGGAGCCGGTGAGCGTGCCGGGATGCGCCACGATCTT
>CAZTZW010000202.1:0-5616 GCA_964618085.1 uncultured Elusimicrobia bacterium | reverse complement strand
CCCGGGCGACACCCGCGAGGCGATTTACTGGAAGTCCGCTCTCGCCGGCCAGCTTAGCAACGACAACGGCTGGAAGGTGCATGTGTTTTACGCCGGCGGACGCTCGGTGCTCGAGGCTTACCGTCGCGTGGGCGAAGGGCTCAACGAATTTGAGGTGCGTGCTTTGCTTTCCGCCAACCGCGGCGCTTCGTCCTGGAAAAAAATGTCCAGCGAAGGTGGCGGCACCAACGGCATCGGCGCGCGGCCGGAGGTCTTCTACGCCGCCCGCGCGCTGACCGTCGTTCGCGACCGCAAGGAAGTCGGCATCCTGCTCCTGCTGCGCGACATCACCGTCGAGCGCGAGCTGGCGAAGATGAAGGAGGAGTTCTTCCACGCCATCGTGCACGACCTGCGCGGCCCCATCACGGTCATCGACGGCATCGTCCATTTCATGAAGCGCATGCAGAACCTCGGCGAGAAGGAGAAGACCTACGTCGACCTGGCGGAACAGGCCGCCAAGCGCCTGGGCGCCCTCGTCACCGACATCCTGGACATCGCCAAGCTCGAGTCCGGGACCATGACCTTGACCCCGGCGACGGGCCCCTGCGCGGCGCTCCTGGAGACCGTGAGGAGCCTCTACTCGGTGCCCGCCGAGGGCAAGAACATCAAGCTCGAGACGGCCCCTTCCCAGGCCGGCGACATCACCTGCGACGTGCGCCTCGTCGAGCGCGTCCTGATGAACCTCGCCGGCAACGCGATGAAGTTCACCCCCGCGGGCGGCCGCATCACGCTGACCGCCGAGGCCAAGGGCGCCGAGATCGAGTTCGCCGTCAAGGACACGGGGCCCGGCATCCCCGCCGACAAGCTCGACGCCGTCTTCGAGAAGTTCAAGCAGCTCGACCGCGACGCGGCCAAGCGCGCCGGCTACGGCCTGGGCCTGTCCATCTGCCGCAAGATCGTCGAGCTGCACGGCGGCCGCATCTGGGTCGAGTCCAAGGTCGGCGAAGGCTCCCGCTTCGTCTTCGCCCTGCCGCGCGTCCTGAAGGCCGGCGCCACCCTCCCCCCGCCCGCGGCCTGACCCAGGGATTTGCGGGCACGAGGGGTGCTTCAGAGAGGGAACTTCCCTCCCCCCTTGGTCGTATGATGGAGGTGGAGCTCCCCGACCTCGATGTCATCTTTAAAGATAGCGCTACTAGCGCTGGAGCTAGAAGTGTCATCACGGAAGATGACACCTTGTCGGGGCTGGGCGCGATGCTCCGCCAGGCGAGGGTGCAGCTGGGCTTGGGGCTGCGGGAGGCCGCGCGCGTCACCGGGATGACGACGGCGCAGCTGCTGCGAGTGGAAGGCGGTTCCGACGCGAGGCTGTCGACCTTCCTGGCGTTGGCTGAAAGGACCGGACGACCCCTCTACGACTGGTTCGCGGCCTGCGGCCGCGGACTAGTCCTCGCGCCGCATGATGTTGATCTCGATGCGGCGGTTGGCCGAGCGGCCTTCCGCGCTGTCGTTGGGCTGCACCGGGCGGAACTCGCCGTAGCCGATGGCGGAGAGGCGCTGCTGGGGGATGCCGTTGACCTCGAGGAAGCGCAGGATGGCGAAGGCGCGCGCGGAGGAGAGCTCCCAGTTGGAGTCGAACTTGGAGCCGGGGCCCAGCGGCCGGTCGTCGGTGTGTCCCTCGATCTGGATGGGGTTGGGGAGGTCGTTGAGGCTGGCGACCAGGTTCTGGAGGGCGGGAAGGGACTCCGACTTCATGAACGCGGCGCCGGAGTCGAAGAGGACGGGCGCCAGGAAGACGATGCGGATCTTGTTCTCCCCCACCTCCAGGCGCGCGATCTTCTGCACGCCGTAGCGCGCGAACAGGTCCTTGACGGTCTCGGCGTCCTCGTTGAACTTCTGCTCGGCGGCCTTCAGGCTCATCTGGATGCCGACGCTGCGCGAGGACGCGGCGACGTAGAGCAGCAGGAAGAAGATCATCAGGTAGCTCATGAGGTCGCCGTACGTGACGGCCCACAGGGCGCCCTTGTTGAGCTGGTTGTCCAGGTCCTCCTCGCGGTCCTCCCAGCCTCGGTGTCGGCCCATGGTTCAGGAGAGGGCGGCGCTCATCGCTCTCCCCCGGCGGTGGCGGCCATGGGATGGCCCAGGAAGGCCTCGAGCTTGAGCTGGACGATGTAGGTCGGGCGGTTGGCGGCGATCTCGAGGACGCCTTCGAGGATCATCTCGAGGAGATGGGTCTCGCGCATGGCCATCAGGCGGATCTGGCCGGCGATGGGCACGCACAGGAAATTGGCGAGCGCGATGCCGAGGAAGGCCGAGGAGAGCGCCAGGGCCATGGCGGGGCCGAGCTTGGTCGGCTCGGTCATCGACTGGAGGACCTGGAGCATGCCGATGAGGGTCCCGAGCAGGCCGAACATGGGGGCCAGCAGGCCCAGCGTGCGGAACACGTTGGCGTCCTCGGTGCGCTGGACGCGGCGGCGCTTGATCTCGAGCTCGACGATGTCGCGGGCGGCGGCGGTCTCGCCGGAGGACTGCGCGGCGTTGAGGGCGCGGCGCAGGAACCCGCCCGCGAAGTCCACCGACTCGTCGCGCAGGGCGAGCAGGCCGCCTTCGGCGCGCGCCTTGCGCGAGAGGCGGAGGAGCTCGCCGCTGGCGTCCTCGAGGGAGGGCATGCGTCCGGGCACCAAGGTCCACAGGAAGGTGCGCAGGGCGCTGAAGAGCTGGGTGGCCGGGGTGCTGATGAGCATGGCCGCGGCCGCGCCGCCGAGCACGATGACGAGTCCGTGCTTGTCGAAGATGGTCTTGGCGCCGGGCTGGAACAGGCTCCAGGCGAGCACGGCGCCGGCGGCGACCAGGCCCAGCCAGAGGGAGAGGTTCGGCATAGCTCCGGGAGGATACCCCCCTGGCGTTACAATTTCAAGTCGAAAATCAGCCTTTCGACCGCTCGCGGAGGAACTTCAGCAGCACGGGCCGTCCGCAGGGCTCGGCCAGGCAGGCGCGGGCGCGGTCGCGGGCGCCGTCGAAGTCGGGGAGGAGGAGGACCTTCTGGTAGTCCTTGACCGCGTCCTCGCGCCGGCCGAGCATGTCCAGGCTATGGGCGCGCAGGAGGCGCAGCCAGGCGTGATACGGGCCGGGCTTCTCCTTGGCGGCCGCGTCCAGGGCGTGCTCGGCCCAGGCCAAGGCTCTCTCGGCGTCGGCGCGGGAGAGGCAGGCGTCGCCCGACAGGCCGCAGACGAGGGTGAGCTCCTTGCGGCGGAACCTCGCGGGGTCGGCGCGGCGGTGAACAAGGTCCGGCCCAGGGCCGCGGAGCCGTCCCAGTCTCCGAGGCGGTGGCGGACGAGCGCCTCGAGGAAGACGAAGTAGACGCTGTCGGGGAACATCACGCGCAGCTTCTCGAGCACGGGCAGGGCGCGGGCGTAGTCGTGCAGGTCGATGATGTAGGTGTTGGCCAGCAGCTGGGCCGCCTGCCGGTTGGCGTAGCGCGCCTTCTCCGTCGCCAAGGCGATGCGCTCCAGGCCGCGCTTCTCGTCTCCGCGCATGCCCCCGAGGAAGGCGCCCAGGCGCGCGATGCCCGAGAAGCGCGCGGCCTGGTAGTCGAAGAGGCCCAGCCCCAGGTAGGCGTCGTAGTACTCGTCGTCCAGCTTCACGCACTTGTTGAGGTGCTTGACCGCCTTCTTGCCGTCGAGATAGGCGGCGATCCACTTGCCCTTCATGACGTTCCACTGGCCGCGCGTGCCGAGCGTCATGCCGGAGACGAAGTAGCCGTCGGCCCGCGTCTGAGGGTCCTTGGAGTCGATGTAGGCCTCGGCCTTCCGGAGGGCCGCCTCGACGTCCTGCTCGAAGAGGCCCTGGAGGGTGGGCGTGTCTTTGAACAGCCCGTATTCCTGAGACGACTGCCACCAGATCCCCCCCGCTTCGAACAGATAGCCCCAGGGGTTGTCGGGCTCGAGCTCGATGAGCTTGCGGAAGGCGGCGCGCGAGGCGTCGTAATCGAGGCCGTAGAGGCGGTCGATGCCCTCGGTGAGCTGCTTCTCGGCCGCGGGGGTCAGTCGCGGCCCGGCGGCGGCGGGCGCCGCGCCCAGCAGCAGCGCCAGAACGAGGCTAGCTCCCATAGACCCTATCGCCCGAGTCGTTGCTGGGCCGCTTGCGGAGGCGCTTCATGGGCTTCGGAGCGGGAGTCTCTTCAGCGTCGGGCTTGACCTCGGGCGCGGGACGGCGCTTCTTGACGGGCTTGGGGATGGCGGCCTTCAGTCGGTCGCAGGCCCCGGTGTGTCCCAATTCGCAGGCGGCGGTGTAGTCGGCGCGCGCGGCGTCGGGCTCGATGAGGAACTCGCTGATGCGCCCGCGGGAGACGTAGGCCTCGGCCAGACGGATGCGGCCCTCGGCGCGGGTCTTCTCCGGGACGAGGGTGCGCTCGCCGGCGACCATGCCGCGCTCGTGGAGCGCGATGGCGCGCGTCCAGTCCGCCTTGGCGTCTGCGTGGCGGCCGAGGTCGGCGGAGACCAGCGCGCGCTCCGCGTACGGCGCCGGCTCGACGCCCTTGGCCCGCGTCAGCGCGCGCTCCAGCGGGGCGAGCGCCGCGTCCGGGGCCTTCTCGAGGCGGTAGGCGCGTCCCTCCAGCCAGTCCGGGCGCCAGTCGTCGGGCGCCAGCCGCCGCGCGCGGGCCGCGGCCTTGCGGGCCTCGGGCGGCCGTCCGACTCCGGTATCGGGCAGCCGCGACTGCGCCAGGCCGATCCAACCCTCCGCGTCGTCCGGCTTGGCGGAGGTGTAGGCGGCGAAGTCCCCCTCGGCCTCGAAGACCTTCCCCGCCGCCAGGCGGGCCTTGGCGCGCAGGAGCACGGCCTTGTGGTTTCCCGGGTCGTTCTCCACGACCTTGGTGAGGTCCTCGACGGCGGCGGCCTCGTCGCGGCGCAGGAGCAGGCCCTCGGCGCGGCGCAGGTGCGCGTGAGAGAGGAGCATCCGCCCGTCCGCCGGTAGCCAGGCCCGGATGGCGCGGGTGGCGTACTCGACGCGCTCGGGGTCGGAGGCGTCTCGCGCCTCGGCGCGCTTGAGCGCCTCCCTGAACTCGGAGGCGCCGCGCGCCGGCGCGGCCAGCAGAGCGAGGACGACGGCCGTCGCGAGACTCACTCGGCCGCGGCCCTCTGGTGCGTCTTCCAGAACTTGCGGATGTGCTCCCAGCCTTCCTCGGCGGTGTCCACGATCTTGCACAGCTTGATGTCGTCCCAGGCGATCATGCCCGTCTCGGCGAGGTGGTCGAAGTTCACGAGCTTGGACCAGAACTCCTTGCCCACGAGGACGATGGGCAGCAGGCGCTTCTTGCCGGTCTGCACCAAGGTCAGCGCTTCGAAGAGCTCGTCGAGGGTGCCGAAGCCGCCGGGGAAGGCGACGAGGGCCTTGGCGCGCATGAGGAAGTGCATCTTGCGGAGGGAGAAGTAGTGGAACTGGAAGCACAGCTCGGGCGTGATGTAGGGGTTGGGGTCCTGTTCGTGCGGCAAGGTGATGTTGAGGCCGATGCTCTTGGCCCCCTGCTCCCACGCGCCGCGGTTGGCCGCCTCCATGATGCCGGGGCCGCCGCCGGTGGTGATGACGTACTCCAGGTCCTGGCCGGATTTCTGCACGGTGGCCAGGAGCGCCGAGAACCGGCGA
>CAZTZW010000201.1:0-5617 GCA_964618085.1 uncultured Elusimicrobia bacterium | reverse complement strand
GGACCGACCCGGGGATCTCAGGGCCGTCCGCCGCGGCGGCCAGCCGCGAGACGGACGGGCCGCCCGCCGCGGCGAGGACGCCATCGGCGGCTGCCGTCTTCACGCCGACGAGGTCGACGGCGCGGGCGGAGCCGGACTTGGCGGCGCCCTCGGAAGCCTGCGGCGCGGCGAAGTCGGCGGCCTGGACGCCGGCGGCCTGGAGCGCGGCGAGCGGGGCCGCCGCGGACGGCGCGGCCTGGGGCGCGGAGAGGGCCGAGGGAACGGAAGCGGGCACGGCGGCGGGCGCGAAGGCGCCGGGCACGAGCGAAAGAGACGGCGCCGGCGTGAGCTGAGACGCGGCGAGACCGAGAGGAGAGACGGCGAGCGGCGTCAGAGAGACGGACGGGGCGGACGGCTTGAGCGCGCCGGCCTGGCCGCCGACGGGAACGGCGGCCGGCGCTACGCGGACGTTCGCGACGTGCGCCCAGACTTCAGGACCCGGGACCGTGAGGATGAGGGCGGAGACCAGGAGGGCCGAGAGGGCGCGTTTCATGACCCAATGCTATCACGGGCCGGGAAAAACACGGGTACCGAAGGTCCTAACGGTTCGCCGACAATCGGCCCCCCGCGGCGCGGGGATTCCGGCTCAGCGCGCCGAGGAGAAGGCGTCGAGGATCTCGGGGAGGGTGCGGCGCGGCGTGTCGTAGCGGCAGAACAGCTGCTCGTCGCGCTCGGCCATCGCCTGCGCGGCGCGCTTGGCGTGGGCGACGTCGAGCTTCTTGAGGAACAGCGCGAGCGGGCCGAAGTAGAAGGGCCCGCCGCGGCGCTCCAGCTCGGCATGCCACCATTCGGGCGTGGTCGCGAGGATGGAGAACTCGCGCCCGTCCTTGAGGACCGTCTCCACCACCGCGCAGCCGGCCTCGACGCGGTCGACGGCGGCGTGGCCCAGGCCGATGCGCGAGGGCTGGCCCGGCAAGGCGCGGTAGTAGCGCAGCCAGTAGCCGCCGAGGTGGGCCGCCATGGCGTCCACGGCGGCGCGCACGGTCGCCTCGTCCAGGCGCTTGACGAACAGCGCGGGCTCTCCCAGCCAGAAGCCGCCCTTCTCGGCCTTCACCCAGGCGATGGGCCGGTCGTAGGTCGCGGCCATGAAGGAGGAGGCCTTCCCCCCCTCGAGGGTGACGTCCACGCGCGCTTCGCCCGACGCCGGGTCGGCGGGAGGCGTGAAGCGGACGTCGAGCACGCGCGGAGCGGGCATGGCGGCCGGGATTATAGCGCTTTAGACGCTATTTCTTCGGCGCTTCGGCGTCGGCCTTCTGCCACGGCCACTTGAACGGCGTGAAGCTCTTCTCGGGCAGGCCCGGGAGGAACTTCGGCGCCAGGTAGAACAGCGCGCCGGCAGCCAAGAACACCGCGACGATGGGCCACAGCGCGGCCGGGAAGGGGCTGGCGCCGGGGACCGAGTGCAGCGTGAGGTTCATCGTCATCAACGCGTAGCCGACCGAGGTGGCGGCGTTGAACAGCGAGCCGCTCACGCCGAAGTTCATGGCGCGCTGCTCGTTGGTGGAGAACTTGCCGATGTAGCCGTTGATGGCGGAGACGAACGGTCCGAGGAACAGGCCCATGAGCATCACGCTCGCGAAGATGGCCGGGTAGGAGCCCCAGAACGCGGCCACCCCGAGGGTGCCCGCCAGGCCCACGCCGAGGAACTTGATCCAGCCGCGGTCGGTGAGGTGCTTGGTCACGGAGATGAGGGCGTAGCCGAGGGCCGCCGCGCCCGCGCCGGCGGCGAGCATGGTCAGCGGGTCGCCCGCGAACAGGCGCAAGGAAGCCCAGGCCACGCCCATGGCGACGACCGCGTGGCGGATCCAGAACTCCAGCGGCTTGCCCGCGATGACGGGCAGGTTGCTCGCCTTCGCCGCGTTGGCGATGAGCTGGCCGAAGAAGAAGGCGCCGAGCAGCTGGCCGTACACGAGGGCCTTGGAGCCGAGCGCGGTGGCCACGATGGGAAGGGCCAGGTTCTGGAAGGGGTAGAACAGGGCCGCCGACAGCGCCGAGAGCAGGATGGCGTTGCGCACCGGGCCCGTCGCCCACATCTTCTTGAACGCGTCGGAGCGCGTCACCCAGTACATCAAGGCGCCCGACATCCACAGCGGGGAGCCGGCGGCGACGACGCCGACGAAAGGCAGCGCGACGGGGAGGCCGAAGGCGTAGAGGCCCACCGACGCGGCGAACAGGGCCGTCTCCTTCCAGAACTTCTTGAAGAAGGCGCCGGCCTTCTGGCCGAACTCGCGGGCCTTCTCGGAGAAGGACTTGGCGTCGGCCGCGGCCTTGGCGGCGGCGCGCTTGGCGAGGGTGCCGGCGTCGGGCGCGATGTCGGGGATCTTGGCCAGGACGAGGAAGCCCAGCGCGAAGTTGACCACGGCCGAGATCCAGAACGGGACCATCGGGTCCCAAGCGTCGATGAAGCCGCCGACGACGAGCAAGGTGCCCATGGCCACCTGGAGCATGAAGTAGGTCGTGAAGCCCAGCGTGGTGAGCTTGGGCAGCTGGTTGCGGCCGGCGAACTTCGCCATGAAGGCGCTCTCGCTGGTCATGAGCAAGGAGAACTGCCAGCCGTTGGCGATGGACGCCAGGAGCAGCGGGAAGAAGGTGACGTTGCCCGTCAGCGCGAGCACGGGCAGCACGACGGCCAGCCCGGCGCGAAGCCAGGAGAGGTAGGCCAGCCCCTTGCGCGGGTTGTCCATCTTGGCGGCGAGCATGCCGTTGACGGGGCCGAGCGCGATGGCGGCGATGGGGCCCAGCGCCATCAGCGCGCCGAACTCGGCGACGCCGACGGCCGGGATGACGACCATGGGATAGGCGATGGCGGTGAGGATGAAGACGGCGGTCGAGATGGTGCGCTGGGTCATCATCCACTTCACGCCGTGCCAGTCCACCCAGTCGTCTCCCTTATTAGGGGCGGCGGGGGCGGCGGGAACGGCCGGAGCGGCGGACTTGGGCGCGTCGGCCGGGGCGGAGAGCAGCGTCTCGCCCGGGTACAGGCCGCGGCCGACGAGGGAGACGGACGCGGGCGGCGTGGCGCGGCCGGCCTCGCCGGCGCGGGTCGCCAGGGAGGCGGGAGTGGTCGGGGCGTCGGCCGCGGCGATGAGGGCGGCGGGCGCGACGGCGGCCGGGCCCGAGGCGAGGCCGAGCGCCTCGCGGGCGCCGGTGAACAGGCGCTCCAAGGTCCAAGCCTTGGCGTCGACGGACTCGGCGGCCGCGACGCCGGAGACGGCGGCGGTCAGCTGGGTCTTGGAATCGACGGGAGCGGCGGCGTCATGGGACGCGGCAGCGATGAGGCCGACGCGCGAGGCCTCGGCCGGAGCCGCGAAGACCGAGCCGACGGCGGACGGCGGGAGGACGGGGATGCCGGCGGTGACGGCCGCGTCGGGAACGGCCAGCAGGGGAGCGGCGGGGGCCAGAGAGGGGATGGCCGTCAGGGCGTTGGAGACGCCGGGCGTGACGGAGACGAGGCCGGGGCCGGCGGGCTGGAGGCCCATGACGCCGCCCGGCAGGCCGTTGACGCGCGGGACCGCCGAGACGCCGGTGTTCACCGGAGCTACGGGGGCGCGCGAGACGACGATCGCGAAGGCCTCCTGACCGCAGAGGGTGACCGCCAGGAGCGACGCGAGGAGCCGTTTCATCATTGCTATAGGATAGCGCGTAGGCGCTTCCCGCCCCTGGGTCCTCGGGGTGTCTCCGCCCCGACAATGGGCCTAATGCTTTTAGGACCGGGGCCGGCTACTTCTTGGGGGCCGTCTTCTTGACGGCCGCTTGGCCTTGGCGGCCTTCATGACGCCGGCCTTCGCGGGCCGGGTCTTGCGCTTGGGGCGGATGTGCGTGCGCTGCTTGTCCTGGCGCATGCGCTCGGCGAGGCGCACGATCTCGAGCTCGGTCTTGCCGTCGTCCCAGCCGTTGAGCGGGATGCGGACCGACGTGCGGTTGTAGTGGAACTCGAGCTCGGTCGAGGCGATGGGCGTGGTCTTCGCGGAGGCGATGTCGTACTCGAGCGGCACCGACGCCCACTTGTAGTTGGTGAACAGGCGGTAGGTGCGCGGCTGGATCTTCTTGACCAGGATCTCCTGGGTCGGCTTGACGCCGGACTTGAAGTCCATGACCCACAGGTCCATGCCCTTGCCGTCGGGCGTGGGGAGCAGGGCGATGAAGTCGAAGATGGTGCGGATGAAGACGCGGCGCGTCTCGCCGGCCTTGCGGTCGACGTTGCGCAGGGAGAATACGTTCGGGACCTCGGTGCCGATGAAGTGGGCGCCCGGGATGTCCATGACGCGGCGGTAGACCTGGTAGATGCCCTTCAGGCGGCCGACGGCGGCCTCGCGCAGGTCGATGAAGTTGCGGCCCGGCGGCAGGTAGACGGCGAACTCCGGGGAGTGCACGGCCTCGTCCCACTGGCGGCGGAGGCGGTCGACGGCCTCCTGCTCGGTGGGGGCGCGGCCGGTGTTGCGCTGCACCCAGGCCACCCAGTTCATGACGTCGTGCGTCTCGTGGCCCCAGAACGCGTAGACGTTCTCCTCGCCCTTGATGAGCTCCTGGGAGAAGTAGCGGTCGGTGTAGTGGGCGAAGGAGTCGAGCGCGGAGGCCGAGGTGACGAAGTCGCCCTTCACGTTCTGGCGGTACTCGCCGAGGACCGCGCCCACCGCGTTCTCCACGAGGTCGAGGCCCTTCAGCGGCACGCCCGCGAGCGTCGCGGCGTCGACCGCGGTGCGCACGGCGCCCTCGCGGCGTCCGGCGCCGGGGGCGTCCTGGCCGAGGAGCTTGTCGGTCGCCGCCGCGAGCGCCTTCGCGTGGGACGGGTTCTCCGAGATGACCAGGATCTCCTGCGGGTTGGCGTACACGCCCATGGTCTGCAGGCCGCGCAGGACGTCGCCCATCGAGTCGTCGATGCGGCGGTGCTGGACGCGGAAGCCCTGGGGACCGGTGGCCGCGAGGCCGTCCATGACGACCTCGCCGCGCAGGCCGTGGTCGGCCAGGCGCTTCTCCAGCGCGATCTTGAAGGCCTCGGCCTTGGTGGAGCTGGTCAGCTTCCCGTTGAAATAGGAGGTCGCGGCGACCTTGGATCCGTTGGGACCGGCGACGGGGACCTCCGCGACGCCGGCCACATCCATGTGCAGCTCGTAGGCGGCGCGCTTGGCATGCTCGAGGATGACGGCGCGGTCGTACTCGGTCAGCACGTCGGAGGTGCGCGTGTGGGCCTTGTCGCGGGAGTGCGCGGTGACGAGGGCGCCGCCGTCGAGGGTGAACAGGGACCCGTACAGGCCGTCCGTGATCTGCGCCTGCTGAGCCTTGTAGCTGACGCCGGTCTTATCGGAGAAGAACACGAACTTGACGCCCGCGCGCTGCAGCTTGCCCATGTCCTCGATGAGGTAGGGCGGGATCTTCCCCCCCGCGAACAGGGAGAGGTCGACCATCACGGCCTTGGGGTAGTACTGGTTGAGGCGGCGCAGGGGGCTGTCGGCAGGGAGCTTGAGGGGCGTCCGGGTCGCGAAGGGGTCGTAGATCTCGGTGGCGGGCTTGCCGGCCTGGCTCTCCGCGCCGAGCTGCTGGGGGGTCTGGCAATGGATGAGGCGCACGGTGGTGCGCA
>CAZTZW010000200.1:1428-5624 GCA_964618085.1 uncultured Elusimicrobia bacterium | reverse complement strand
GGCCGAGACCGCCAAGAAGTACGGCGACGCCCAGGTCCACATCTGGCGCCGCTCCTTCGACATCCGCCCCCCGGGCAAGGACGGCGAGAGCCTCAAGGACACGGCCGACCGGACCCTGCCCTACTTCCGCAAGCTCGTGCTTCCCGCCGCCGCCGAGAGCAAGAACGTCCTGGTCGCGGCCCACGGCAACAGCCTGCGCGCCATCGTGATGGACCTGGAGCGCCTGACGCCGGAGCAGATCATGGCGGTCAACATCGGCACCTGCGAGCCCATCATCTACGACATCGGGCCGGACGGCGGCGTCCGAGGCAAAAAAACCGTCACGCGGCCGAATTGAAGTCGCAGTATTCCTTATGTATGATGACGCTATGAGAAACCGCGTCATCGCCCTGCTCGCCGTGTCCGTGGCGCTCGCCGCGTGCACCACGCCCAACAAGAAGCCCAAGTCCGCCTCCAAGGACGGCAAGGCGACGAGCGACGCGACCGAGGGCGCGCCGCTGGCGCCCGGGACCGACGTCCAGGAAGCCAGCCTCAAGGTGGACGGCGTGCAGTACGACGCGGACCCCGAGCTCAAGGCCGTGCGCTTCGACTACGACAGCGCCCAGCTCTCCGACGACTCTCTCGCCGTGCTCAAGGCCAACGCGGCCATCCTCAAGGGCCGCCGGGGCGCCGTCGCCCTCGTCGCCGGCCACACCGACGAGCGCGGCACCGTCGCCTACAACCTCGCCCTCGGCCAGAAGCGCGCCAAGGAAGTCCGCGACTACTACATCCGCCTCGGCGTGGACGGGCGCAAGCTCGCCACCATCTCCTACGGCAAGGAGATGCCGGTGTGCTCCGAAGCCGACGAGGACTGCTGGGGCCGCAACCGCCGCGCCGAGACCCGGCTGCGCACGCCCGCCGCCGTCGGCTCCAAGTGACGCCGGGCCGCTCCGCCGCCGCGCTCCTTCTCTCCGTCTGCGTGCTGACGGGCTGCGTCGCGACCCAGAAGGACGTGCTCGACCTTTCCGAGCAGAGCGACGAGCTCAAGGCCCAGGTCGAGGAGCTCAAGAAGACCGTCGGCTCCATGCAGGCCAACCAGGCCGACCTCTCCGTCCAGATCAAGCAGCTCCGCGAGGAGCTGAGCTCCTACACCGAGACGGTCAAGACCGCCATGGGCGACATGGGCAAGCTCGGCGGCAAGCTCGACGAGCTCGGCGCGCAGCTCGCCGGCAAGGTCGCCGCGCTGGGCCAGTCCCTGAGCCAGGCCCAGCAGAAGGGGATCGAGGAGCAGAAGGCCGCCCTCGAGGACGCCAAGCGAGAATCCGGCGCCACCGACCTGTTCGTCACCTCCGAGAAGCGCCTGCAGGCCAAGGACTACGCGCAGGCCGCCAAGGGCTTCGAGCAGTACCTCAAGGAGAACCCGAAGGGCGAGCTCGTCGACGTCGCGACCTACCAGCTCGGCCTGGCGTACGAGGGCCTGAAGCAGTGGGAAAAAGCGGGCCGCCAGTTCGCCATCGTCCTCGAGAAGTACCCCAAGAGCGGCCAGACGCCCGGCGCGCGCCTGCACTACGCGACGAGCCTCATCGGCCTCAAGCGCAACCTCGACGAGGCTAAGGCCTACCTCGAGTCCGTCCAGGCCGACTTCCCCAAGAGCCCCGAGGCCAAGGAAGCCGCCGCCGCGCTCAAGCGCTTGGCGCCGTCCAAGCCCGCCTCCAAGCGATGAGCGCCCTGCTGCTGGCCGTCGCGCTCGCTCTTCCCGCGTCCGCTCAGACCGAGGTGCGCCTCGCGCTCACCGGCGAGGGCGGCAAGCCCGCTCCCGGGCTGGCCCTGCCCGCCTTCGACGCCGAGGACCCGACCAAGCCCGACCACTCCCTCTTCGCCAAGCGCCTGCGCGACGTCGTGCGCGGCGACCTGATGACGTCGCGCCACTTCGATGTGAAGGACGAGGACGCGACGCCCGCCGCCGGCATGACCTGGCGCCTGAAGGCGAAGGCGGGGGTCAGCGCCGCGAAACTCACCGTCCAGGTCACCTTGGCCAACGCCGAGGGCGGCGAGACCGTCTTCGAGCGCTTCTACCGCCAGGACGCGCAATGGGAGCGCGCGCTGGCGCACCGCATCGCCGACGACGTGGTCAAGGCGGCGACCGGGCGAGACGGCATCGCCCGCTCGCGCATCGCCTTCGCCAACTCGCAGACCGGCAGCAAAGAGATCTACGTGATGGACTACGACGGCGAGAACGTCAAGCGGCTCACCGACCACCGCTCCATCTCGCTCCTGCCTCGCTTCGCGCCCGACGGCCGCAAGCTGGCCTACACGAGCTACAAGGACGGCAACCCCGACCTCTTCCTCCTCGACCTGGAGACCGGCCGGGCCAAGGCGCTGTCCGACGACCAGGGTCTCAACATCGCCGGCGGCTTCTCCCCCGACGGGACGAAGATCCTCATGACCCTCTCGCGACAGAAGAGCCCCAACCTCTACCTCAAGGACCTGACCACGGGCGCGGTCGAGCGCCTCACCAGCCACTTCGGCGCCGACTCCACCCCGACCTTCTCGCCCGACTCGCGCCAGGTGGCCTTCATCTCCGACCGCTCGGGCAACCCGCAGATCCACGTGCTCGAGCTCGACACCAAGAAGGTCCGGCGCCTGACCAGCCTCAACTGGTGCGACGCGCCCGCTTGGTCGCCGACCGGAGAGTGGATCGCGTTCGCGGGCCGCGTCCACAACAAGGACAAGATGGACATCTTCCTGGTGGACATCACCGGCTCCAACATCCGCCAGCTCACCACCGGCCAGGGTTCCAACGAGGACCCGGCCTGGTCCCCCGACGGCCGATTCATCACCTTCACCTCGACGCGCCGCGGCCGCTCCTCCGTCTACGTGATGGACGCCGACGGCTCCGCCCCCCGCCTCGTCGCCGACGTCCCCGGCCCGAGCTTCACCCCCCACTGGTCCAACCAGGGTCGTTAGTCAACCAGGGGGACAGACTCCCCAGTTAACTGGACTGGGAGTTAACTGGGGAGTCTGTCCCCCTGGTTAACTCGCGGGTAGGACTAGGGTGAAGCGGGCGCCTTTGCCGGGGCCGTCGCTGTGGGCTTCGACGGTGCCGCCGTGCTTCTCGGCGATGCGCAGGGCGGCGGACAGGCCCAGGCCGGAGCCGGAGCCCTGCTTCGTGGTGTAGAACGGCTCGAATATCTTCTCCAGCTCTCCGGAGGCGACGCCCGCCCCCTCGTCGGAGACGGCCAGGTGGTGGCGGCGTCCCATGGTCCAGGCGTCGACGCGCACGCGGGCGCCGTCGGATGACGCCTCGAGCGCGTTGAGCAGGAGGGCGGAGACGGCCTCCTGCAGGAGCGGAAGGTCGCCCTTGGAGCGCAAGGGCGCTTCGAGCCCGGCCCGGGCCAGCGTCACGCCGCGCTTCTTGAACTGCGGCTCGAGCGAGCGGAAGGCGCCGTCGACGGCCCCGCGCAGGTCGAGCGGCTCGACGTCCATCTCCTCGATGCGGCCCAGGTCGAGGAGGTCCTTGAGGATCACCTTGCAGCGCTCGACCTCCTCGCGGATCTGGGCGAGCTCCTTCTGCGTCTCCTTATCGCCGGGATGGCGGTGAGACAGGACCTCGGCGTCCACCGCGATGGTGGTCAGCGGCCCCTTGATGCGGTGCGCGACCTCGCCCGCGACGCGCCCGAGCGTGGCCAAGCGCTGGACCTGGATGAGGCGCTCGTCGTAGCGGCGCTTCTCCTCGGCCTGGGCCCGCGCCACGTCGCCCGAGAGGATGGCCAGCAGCGCGGCGCTCGTGGCGAGGAACAGTGCCCTCAGCCAGAAGTCCGAATCCACCGGCAGGCCGCCGGAGCGCCACCCCGAGACGAGGTAAAGGAAGATGGTGGCGCCGGCGATGCCGACCGCCTGCCGCGTCGAGCGCGTCAGCGCCGAGCCGAACACGATGAGCGCGTAGATGAGGAAGAGCTCGGTGCGCGCCTCGGTCCAGCGCAGGATGAAGGTGGCCGCGCCCGCGTCGAGGAGGAAGAGGCCGGCAGGGAACCAGCCGCGCGCCAGGGCCGCCTCCGGGACCAGACGGATGGCGGCCAGCGAGCCCAGGAGCAGGGCGGTGAGGATGACGAACTGCGCCGTCCAGCGGGCCTGGTCGCGCGCCGCGTACAGGAAGAGCAGCATGAGCACGGCCATGAGCAGGCCGTTTTTCGCCACCAGGCGCAGCACCTTGGTGT
>CAZTZW010000200.1:0-1418 GCA_964618085.1 uncultured Elusimicrobia bacterium | reverse complement strand
AGCAGGACCGTGAGCGTCGTCAGTTGCAGCGTCCAGCGGGAGTGGTCGCGCGCCTCATAAAGGAAAAGTAGCAGCAGCACGGCCATGAGCAGGCCCTGGAAGGCGAAGTAGACGGCGCGGCGGTCAGACCGCAAGGCGGTAGCCGTGCTTGGGCACGGTCTCGATGAGGCGCGCTTTGGCGCCGAGCTTCTTGCGCAGGTTCTTGATGTGCGTGTCGAGCGCGCGCGTCTCGACGTCGGCGCCGTAGGAGGAGGTGTTCTCGATGAGGAAGGCCCGGGTCAGGGCCTTGCCCGCGTGGCTGACCAGCAGGAAGAGGACCTCGAACTCGCGAGGCTGGAGCTTCAAGGCCTTGCCGTCGAGCGTCGCCGTGCGGGCGGCCGAGTCGAGAGATAGCCCCCCGGCCGAGACCGAGCCTCCCACCGAGGCGGCCGGGCCGGAACGGCGCAGGACGGCCTGGATGCGGGCCAGGAGCTCCATGGCGCCGAACGGCTTGCACACGTAGTCGTCCGCGCCCAGGTTGAGGCCCAAGACCCGGTCGCCTTCCCCGGACATGCCCGTCAGCTTGATGACGGGGATGGCCGCGGTCGCCGCGTTCGCCTTCAGCGCCTTGAGGACCACCCGTCCGTCCCCATTGGGCAGGCGCACGTCGAGGAGGATGAGGTCGGGCTTGCTCGCGACCGCCTCGGAGACGGCCTTATCGGCGGAGGCCACCCGGCGCAAGGAGAAGCCCTCCCCCAACGTCAGCGTCTTCTCGACGGCCTCGACGATGGCGGGGTCGTCCTCGACGATGAGCACTCGCGGCATGGGCGCATCATACCGAATTAGGCGGCCGGGAGCGCGAATTCACAAATCGCCCATAATTACTACGGGCGCTAATAACGCTCATCTGCTACACTTCCGGGGACGCCATCCTGGGAGGAATCAAATGACCAACAGATTGCCGCGGCTCCTGAGGTCCCGCAAGGGCTTCACCCTCATCGAGCTCCTCGTCGTCGTGCTCATCATCGGTATTCTCGCCGCCATCGCGGTGCCCCAGTACTTCAAGGTCGTCGAGAAGGGCAAGTTCGCCGAGAGCATGCAGTGGATCAACGGCCTCAAGGGCGCCCAGGAGCGCTACCTGGCCAAGAACGGCGTCTACTTCAGCGGGACCGTCACCGCGACGACGTTCGACGTCAACCTCGGCGTGATGAGCAAGTACACGGCCAGCGCCATCACCACGACCGCCACGCCGACGTGGAGCGTCGGCCTGGTGCGCAACACGCCCTGCCCCGCGGTGTACAACTGCTACACGGTGACCTATGCGGCGCCTCCCGGCACCATCACCTGCAACTCCACGGACTGCTCGGAGGACCTGCTGCCCTGACGAGCTGTCGGCATAGTCGAAGAGCCCCCCTCGCGAGTGGGGGGCATTTTTTTGC
>CAZTZW010000199.1:0-5646 GCA_964618085.1 uncultured Elusimicrobia bacterium | reverse complement strand
TCGGCGCGCCCCCGGGCTACGTGGGCTACGACGAGGGCGGCCAGCTCACCGAAGCCGTGCGGCGCAACCCCTACAGCGTCATCCTCTTCGACGAGATCGAGAAGGCCGCGCCCGAGGTGTTCGACGTCCTGCTCCAGGTGCTCGACGACGGCCGCCTCACCGACGGCCAGGGCCGCACGGTGGACTTCTCCAACACCATCATCATGATGACCTCCAACCTCGGCGGCTCGCTGGCGGGGCAGGGCGACGCCGACGCCTCGGAGAGCTCCCACTATCAGGGAACGGCCATCGGCTTCGGCGCCGAGCTCAAGGCCGACCGCGCCCGCGGCGCGGCCGCCGGCGAGCAGGCCCGCAAGGCGCGCTACGTCGCGGCGCTGAAGGCCAAGTACCGCCCGGAGTTCGTCAACCGCATCGGCGAGGACTCCATCATCGTCTTCAACGAGCTGGGCGACGAGCACATGCCGCTCATCCTGGACATGCGCGTCAAGGACATCGCCGAGTTCGAGGGCGTCAAGAACAAGCGGCTGACCGTGAGCCTGAGCGAGCGCGCCAAGCAGAAGGTGCTGGCGATGCGCGCGACCCCGGAGAACCGGGTCTACGGCGCGCGGCCCCTCAAGCAGATCGTCGAGCGCCGCGTGACCAACGCGCTCACCGACGCCATCATCGACGGCGTCATCGTCGAGGGCGACGCCGTCGTCATCGATTACGACCCCGCCCGGGACGCCTTCACCGCCGCCAAGGCGAAGAAGTAGACTAGGCGGGATGAGCACCCGCCGCGCCGGCCCCCTGGCCCTCGTCGACTACGGCGGCAAGGGCGCGCCCCTCCTCCTCACCCACGGCATGGCCGCCCACTCGCACTGGTGGGACGAGGTGGCGCCCCGCCTCAGCGGCTTCCACGCCGTCGCCGTGGACTTCCGCGGCCACGGCGACAGCGAGTGGGCGTCCGACGGCGTCTACACCAGCGAGGTCTGGACCGCCGACATCGACGCCGCGCGCGAGGCCCTCGGCTGGGACCGCTTCGTCCTGGTCGGCCACTCCATGGGCGCGCGCATCGCCCTCGACTACGCCGAGACGCGTCCCGAGCGCCTGCGCGGCCTGGTCGGGGTGGACTTCCTGCCCGACTTCTATGATTCGGGCACTCGGAAATACGAGAAGACGCGCACCCGCGCGCAACCCCTATACGATGACCCCGGACCAATGACGGAGAAGTACCGCCTCCAGCCGCCCGGCACCTTGCTCTCGCGCGACCAGCTCAACGCGCTGGGGCGGCAGTCCCTGCGCCGCGCGGAGGACGGCTGGACCTGGAAGTTCGACTGGCGCGCCTTCACCTTCCCCTACGGGCCGGTATGGCCGCAGCTGCCGCGCGTGGCTCCGAAGTCCTTGCTCGTGCGCGGCGAGCTGAGCACCATCGTCACCGCGGCCGACCTCGACAAGATGGCCCGCTCCATGCCCGACGCCCGGACCGCCGAGGTCCCGGGCGCGCACCACCACGTGCCGCTCGACAAGCCGGAAGATCTGGCCGCGGTCATCCTCGAGTTCGCCGCCGCGCTCGCGCCGTGAAGATCGCCGAGCTGCGGCGCTACCCGGTCAAGTCGATGGACGGCGGCCGCCTGGCGTCCGCGGCCGTCACGCCGCGCGGCATCCTGGGAGACCGCGCATGGGCGTTGGTGGATAGGACCACCGGGAAGCCCCTGAGCGGCAAGCGCCACGCCAAGCTGATGCTGTGCCGGGCGCGCTACGTCGATGAGCCGACGGAGACGGCGGTCCCGCCGGCCGAGATGGTCTTGCCGGACGGCACGTCGCTGCGCACGGACGACACGAAAGCCGCGACCGTCCTGTCCTCCTTCCTGAACGTCGACTGCGCCCCCTCGCTCTCGCCCGGGGACCACTTCGACGACCGCCCCCTCCATCTCGTGACCGACGCCGCCCTGCGCGCCTTCCGGGCCCGCACCGGCCTCGATTTCGACGTGCGCCGCTTCCGCCCCAACGTCCTCGTCGCCGCCCCCGGCGACGGCTTCCCCGAGCTCGCCTGGGTGGGCCGCCGCCTGCGCCTGGGCGTCCTGGAGCTCGACGTCGCCGAGCCCACCAAGCGCTGCGTGATGACGACCTTGCCCCAACCCGGCCTCGCCGAGGCGCGCGGCGTCCTGCCCGCCGTCGTCGAAGAGGGCGGGGCCCTCGGGGTCTACGGCGCGGTCCTGGCTTCCGGCGTCCTGCGCGAGGGCGACGACGTGACCGTTACGCTCTAGCGCGCCGCGCGCAAATCGCGTACAGTTACCCCCATGAAGCGACTGGAGATCGGAGCCTCCGAACTGGGCATCCTCGCCGGCATGATGCGCAAGGTGGAGTTCTTCACCCCGCTCACGGTGGGCCAGCTCGAGAAGGTCCTCCCTGCCGTCCTCCTCTACGAGTTCGAGGCGGGCGAGACGGTCTTCAAGCAGGGCCAGCGCGGCGACGCCTTCTACATCGTCTATCAAGGGAAGGTGGACGTCTCCATCAAGTCCGGCTTCATGGGCTGGGGCTCCAAGACCGTGGCCTCCCTCGGCGCGGGCTCCTTCTTCGGCGAGATCGCCCTCATCTCCGACGCCCCCCGCAACGCGACGGTGCGCTGCGCGGCGCGGTCGCTGCTGTTCACCCTCGTCGCTACCGATTTCGCCTTCGTGCTGGCGGAGAACCCCGACGCGGCCAAGGAGATGGGCCGCATCGCCGAGCGCCGCAAGTTCGAGACCTCCCACCAGTGACGAGCCGCCGCTACTGCCTGGTGGCCACGGCCTACGTGGTCCGCGACGGCAAGACCCTCCTCCTCAAGCACAAGAAGCTCGGCATGTGGCTGCCTCCGGGCGGCCACGTCGAGCCGGATGAGACCCCCGACGAGGGCGTGCGCCGGGAGGTGCGCGAGGAGACCGGCCTCGAGATCGACTTCGTCGTCCCGCCCCGGCCCCCGGTGATGTCCAACGACCGCGTCGAGTCCCTCCACGAGCCCCAGCGCGTCCAGGTCGAGGCCATCCCCGGCCACAACCACCACATCGACCTGGTCTACTTCGCGGCCGCGCGGCCGGGCTCGGTCGAGGTCCGCAACCACGAGAGCGACGAGATGCGCTGGCACGACGCCGAGGAGCTGGGCGGCGCCCATCTCAACGACGAGATCCGCGAGTCGGGCCGCGACGCCATCCGCTTCGTGACCGAGCGCCTCGCCGGCCGCTGACCTCCGGCGCCCGGCGTCAGTGCGCGACGACGGACGCGGACAGCGCCTGGTAGGCGGACACCGGGTTGACCACGACGACTTGCTGGTCGGCCGGGGCGTTGACGGGCAGGCGGTCGGATCCCATGGGCTGGCCGCTGGTGAACAGCGCGTCGCGCACGCGGCGGGACGCCGAGACCGGGTCCGGCGTGATGTAGTAGCCGGTGACGGCCTGATAAAGGAGGGCGGAGACCCCCGCCAAGCCGGGAGACGCCATCGAGGTGCCCGTCATCGGGCCGAACTTGTCGCCCGGCAAGGTCGAGTAGATGTTGGTTCCGGGGACCATGAAGATGGTCTTGGCCACCACGGAGAGCCGCTCCGGATCGAAGTTGGCCCCATAGGAGCTCGACACCCAGGGGCGCCCGTTGACGTCGAGGTTGCCGACGCTCAGCGCGTTGAGCGCCACGGACGGGGAGTTCAGTCCCCGGCTGTCGCGCTCGTTGCCCGTGGCCACGATGAAGATGACGCCCTGGCTCGTGTAGCGCTCGATGGCGCGCGCGACCACGTCGGAGGGGCCGCCGCCGCTGCCGAGGCTGAGGTTGATGACGCGGTTGCCGTCGGCCACCGCCGCGTCGATGGCTTTCACGATGCCGTCGTGATTGGGGCGCTCCAGCAAGGGGTTGGAGCCGCCGCCGGACAGCACGGCGTAGCCGCGGATCTCCGCGTCGGGCGCGACGGCGCGGATGATGCCCGCGACGTGCGTCCCGTGCTCGCCCACGGTCGCCGCGCCGCGCTGGGCCGTGAAGTTGCGCCTCGCCTTGACCGCGTCGTCGAGCTCGGAGTGCGGGGCGATGCCTTCGTCGATGACGGCCACGCGCACGCCCTTCCCGGTGATGCCGTCGCGCCACAACTCCTGGACGCCCAGGCGCCACACCAGCTCGCCGCCCGGGAAGGACTTGATGAGGCTCTCCTGCTGCTCGGCCGTCAGCGGCTTGCCGTTGATCCGGTCGAGCACGCGCAGGACGACGGGCAGGGACCCCGTCAGGGACACCGGCGGCGTCCTGTCGTCGGACCCGGGCGGAGTCTCCCCGGGACCGGCGGGACGCGGCACGAGCGCCGACAGGCGCTTGTCTCCGTGGTAGCCCACCTTCTCGAGCTGGCTGAGCGCGGCCAGGGCGCTCTGGGCCTCGCCGCGGCGGACGTCGTCGCCCGCCGTCACCGCGGCTTGGAGCTCCGCCTTCACGGCGGCGATGCGCCCGGTCAGGGCGTCGCCCAGGTCGGCGTAGGGGCGCATGCTCACGGCCGTCTCCCCGGGGCGCACCTGCGCGGCCAGAACGGACCAGGCCCGCTTGACGTAGGTCAGGGCGATGTCGGGAGCCTGCTTTCCGCCGAAGGCTTGGTCGTAGGCGGTGTTGAAGTGGTTCAGGGCTTGGGACAGCCGCTCGCCGCTCAGCCGGTCCTTGGCGCCGGGCGTGCGGTCGAGCGCCTGGTGCAGCATGAACCCGAAGTAGGTCGCCGTCCCGTCCGGCTCGATGAGCTTGCGGCCGTCGAAGGCGGGCGGCACGCCCCAGAGCGCCAAGGCCCGGCCGATATCGCGCCGGTCCACGGACCCCGCCGCGGCGAAGAAGGCCAGCCCTTCCAGGACGGGACCGAGCTGGGCGTCCTCGATCTCGGTATAGGATCTGTCGTAGACCAAGGTCCCGTTGCGCCAGAGGAAGTCCGCGTGCTTGAGCAGGACCACGGGCACGAAGCCCTGCGCCTTGCCCTCGACGCGCTCTAGGCTCCCGTCGGGGAGGACATTCCAGCTCGCCTTCTTGAGGCGGCCGGTCATGGCCTCGGTCACGGTCACCGGCACGGGCTTGGACTCGGGAACGGATCGCGTCAAAGGCGGCAAGGCGGGCACGGAGGGGCCCTCATCCGCCCCCGCGATCGAGCCCGGGAACGACGAGAAGACCAGTACGGCGAGGACGAAGAGAGGGGTTCTCATCGGACCTCCGTCACACGCAGGGTAGCCCCGGAACCCGGTCCTGTCAAGGCGTCTCCGACGAGAAATCCTTGATTCCCGAGGGAGAAAGTGGTTGAATGGCTCTGCCGCCGGCCATGGAAGGTCCGGCGCACTAACGGACCCAAGGAGACTATCAACATGGCCAAGAAGGCTAACGCCGCGTTCATGAAGCCCCTCACCCCCTCGGAGAAGCTCGCCGAGATCGTCGGTTCCAAGCCCCTCCCCCGCACCGAGGTCGTCAAGAAGCTCTGGGCGTACATCAAGAAGAACAACCTGCAGGACAAGAAGAACAAGCGCAACATCAACGCCGATGCCGCGCTCAAGGCCGTGTTCGCCGGCAAGGCGACGGTCAACATGTTCGAGATGACCAAGCTCGTCTCCAAGCACCTGTCCTAAAGACTTAGCCGGACCGACGAAAGGAAGGCCCCCGCTCGCGCGGGGGCCTTCTTCTTTCCTCCGGACG
>CAZTZW010000198.1:0-5652 GCA_964618085.1 uncultured Elusimicrobia bacterium | reverse complement strand
GTCTCGACGGCGGGCTCGGTGCTGGGCGCCGCGCTCGCGGGATTCCTGCTCGTCCCGCACCTCCCCATCAGCCGCATCCTGCTGGGCACGGCGGCGGTCCTGCTCGCCTTCGGCGCGTGGGGCACGTGGCTGGCGACCAAGACGGCGCCGCTGGTGCCGGCGACGGCCTTCGCGACCGCGCTCCTGCTGGCCGCGCGCGCCGCGCCCGCGCCCAAGCCGCCCGTGCTCTTCGCCGGCGAGTCGCGCTACGGACGCCTGACCGTCGCCGAGTTCAACGGCAAGCGCATCCTCCTCATGGACGGCGCGAGCCAGTCCACGATGTACGCGGCGAGCGGCGAGACCGCCTCGCCCTACATCCACGGCCTGGAGTGGGCGGCCGCGGCGCGCCCGAAGGCCAAGACCGCCCTCGTCATCGGGCTGGGGGGAGGCGGGCTGCTGCGCGGACTGCGCCTCTCGGGGCTGACGCCGGAAGCGGTCGAGCTCGACCCGGCCGTCGCCGCCGCCGCGCGCGACTGGTTCGGCCTGGACCCCGCGACGCGCGTCCATATCGGCGACGGCCGCGCCGCGCTGGGCCGCGGCGGCCCGTGGGACCTCGTCTACCTCGACGCCTTCGGCGCGGAGAGCCCGCCCGCGCACCTGTTCACGCGCGAGGCCTTCCTGCGCGCCCGCGCGGCGCTGTCGCCGGGCGGCGCGTTCGCCTTGAACCTGGTGACCGCCGTCGACGGCCGGGACGACCGCGCGTGGCTCTCCGTGCGCCGCACGCTGGGCGAGGTATTCCCGCACGTGCGCGTCTTCGTGGGCAGCCCGCCCACCGAAGGGCTGGCCAACATCCTCTTCTTCGCCTCCGAACTGCCGCTCGACGCGCCGGCGTCGGCCGCGCGCCCGGAGGCCCGCGAGCACGTCGCATGGATGCTGTCCAAGGAGCTCGCGCCCACGGCGCGCCAACTCGAGGGCGCGCTCGTCCTCACCGACGACTACGCGCCGCTGGAGTCGCTCCTGTCGGCCAGCGCCCTGCGCTGGCGGCGCCTCATCCAGCGCGGCGTCCCCGAGGAGCTGCTCCTTTGAGGAAGGCCCAGGAGACGCGCGCGCCCGCCGAGCGGGTCGTGCTCGTGGGCGTGGGCCCCAAGTCCCAGACCGAGCTCATCCGCTCGAGCCTCGGCGAGCTGCGCCGCCTCACCGAGACCGCGGGCGCGGTCGTGGTGGGGGAGGCGACGCAGGCGCTGACGCGCTTCAACCCGGGGACCCTCGTGGGCTCGGGCAAGGTCTCGGAGATCGGCGGCATGTGCAGCGGACTGCGCGCCGGCACCGTCGTCTTCGACGTCGAGCTCTCGCCCGGCCAGCAGAAGAACCTGGAGAAGGCGCTGCCGCGCACCAAGATCGTCGACCGCACGCGCCTCATCCTCGACATCTTCGCGCGCCGCGCGCGCACGAGCGAGGGCCGCCTGCAGGTCGAGCTGGCCCAGCTCTCCTACATGCTGCCCCGCCTGACGGGCGCCTGGCGCGAGTTCTCCCAGCAGGCCGGCGGCATCGGCACGCGCGGCCCCGGCGAGCGCAAGCTCGAGTACGAGCGGCGCCACATCCAGCTGCGCGTGAAGCACCTGAAGGAGGACCTCGAGCGCGTGCGCGACGCCCGCCGCCTGCGCCGCGAGCGCCGCTCCGCCGTCCCCGTCCCGCAGATCGCGCTGGTGGGCTACACCAACGTGGGCAAGTCCACCTTGCTCAACACGCTGACCGGCGACCAGAAGACGGTATACGCCGACGACAAGCTCTTCGCCACGCTCGACGCCACCGCGCGGCGCGTGCGCCTGCCCGACGGGGGCTGGGCCGTGTTCACCGACACCGTGGGCTTCATCCAGCGCCTGCCCACGACCTTGGTCGCGGCCTTCCGCTCCACGCTCGAGGAGGTGGAGGCCGCCGACGTCCTGCTCGTCGTGCACGACGCCTCCTCGCCCGAGCTCAAGGAGCAGCGCGCCTCGGTCGACGCCACCTTGGCCGAGCTCGACACCGCCGGCATCCCGCGCATCGAGCTGCTGAACAAGACCGACCGCCTCGACGCCGCCGCGCGCGCCGACCTGGCCCGCGAGCGCCCCGACGCCGTGTTCGTCTCGGCCGCGAAGGGCACGGGCCTCTCCGAGGCGCTCGAGCGGGTCGAAGCGGCGCTCTCCGACCGCTGGCTCCTGCGCGAGCTCGACCTGCCCGCGGCCAAGGCCGGCCTGGCGCCGAAGCTCTACGAGAGCGCCCAGGTGCTGGGACGCGCGCCCCACGGCGACGCCCTGCGCTACCGCCTGCGGGTCACCGCGGAGAACTGGAAGAGGCTGCAGTCGCTCATCCGATGAGCGCGCCGGAGTACGTCGGCAAGACCTTCCTGCTCGGCTTGAGCTTCGCCGACGAAGCGGGCGCCGTCATCGAGAAGGTCCAGGTCTACGGCAGGGCCGTGCGCGTCACCGAGCACGAGGGCGTGGTCGTGCGCCTCGACGGCGAGGACGAGGAGTACCGCCTGCCCAAGGACGTGAAGATACTGCCGGCGCCCAAGGGCGAGTACGTGCTCCTGTCCTCGGCGGAAGTCATCACCGACCCGGATTACCTCGCCGCCTGGACGATACGGCCCGAGCCCTAACGGCGGGCGCGCGCGCTATTGGCGGGGTCGTCGAGCAGGTCGAGGGAGAGGCCGGTCGCCGCGCGGTAATCGACGTGGACGAGACGCATCTCGTCCTCCGTGAGGACCTGCCGCCAGTCGGCGCCGGCGTAATGGCGCCCGATGTCCCGGTTGTTCACGCGGACGCTCTCGTCGAGGATGCGCGGAAGGATGTCGCCGTAGACGGACAGCATCCGCAGCTGGAACAGCCGATCGACCGCCTCGGAACGGACGGCGCGCTCGGTGCCGGAGATGATGCCCAGCGACGCCGTCGTCGCCAGGCGCTCCTCGAGCTTCTGCTGGCGCCGCCGCTCGCCCTGCTCGAGGCCCTCGAGCATCCTCCAGGTGTCGGCCATGGCCTTGCGGAACGAGGCCGCGTCGTACGCGCGGTCGGCGGCGATGCGCGCCAGCAAAGCGTCCGTGGCGCGCCGGCCCCGGGCCTTGGCCTCGGTCCACTGGGACACCTGCGCGTCGATCTCGGCGCGCCGGGCCGGGGACATGGCGGCCTGCGCGGCGGAAAGGCTCGCCGACGCCAGCAGGACCGCGACCGCCAGAAGACTGCGCCTCATGCCCCAAGGATACGGCCTGCGCGGCCGCCCCGCCTGGGCCCAAGGGCCCAGGACGTCCGTCCCCTAGAAAGGACCGTCGAGGAGCTCGGGAGGAAGGAACCGGGAAGCCTCCTCGAGTCGGTCGCCATGGACCTCGCGCCACTCGTCCTGAGTGAGGACCTGCTGCCAGTCCGCCCCGGCGTAATAGCGCCCGACGTTCCGGTCATTGACGCGGACGGCCTCATCGAGGACGCGCGGCAGAATGTCGCCGTAGGCGAAGAGCAGGCGCAGGCAGACCAGACGCGCGACCACCTCGGAGCGCTGGGCGAGCTGGGCCAGGGTGATGACTCCCGACGCCGCCTCCGAGCGCAGGCGCGCGTCGAGCAGGCCCTGCCGGCGGATCTCGGACTGCTCGATGCTCTCGAGCGTCGCCCAGGCCGAGTCGAGCCCCTTGCGGTACGAGGCGGCGTCGTAGGCGGGGTCGACGGCGACGCGCGCCAGCAAGGCGTCCGTGGCGCGTCGTCCCCGCGCCTTGACCTCGGCCCACTGAGCCGCTTGCGCTTCGATCTGGGCTCGCCTCGTCGGCTCCACGACGGGTCGAGCCGCCGCCAGGCCCGGGACCGCCGTCAAGAGCGCCGCCAAAAGGATGTTCTTCATGCTCACAGGATAACCTGCGGGACGCCCGCGCGCATGAGTATAGAGGCCCCTGCCGGGCAGGCCCAGGGCCCAGGCCTTCCGGCCACTCGTTGCAGGCGTCGATTTTACGGCCTATCGTATTACTCAACTTATGGTAGGATTGCGTTGTAATTCATGGGCGAATTCAAAGCCGCCGTCCTGCTGCTCTTGAGCTATCTCGCGGGGGGGATCCCCACGGGCTACCTCGTCGTCAAGCGGATGAAGGGCTACGACATCCGCACCAAAGGCTCGGGAAACCCTGGAACCGCCAACGTTTATCGCAACGCGGGCGCCAAGGCGGGCGCCATCACCTTGCTGGTGGACGCGCTCAAAGGCTACCTGCCCGTCTGCCTGGCCCTCTACGTCGCGCCCGAGTCCTCCGCGCTCCATGTGATGGTGGGCGCCGCCGCCATCATCGGGCACAACTGGACCCCGTTCCTGGGCTTCGTGGGCGGCAAGGGCGTCGCCACCTCGGCGGGAGTCTTCCTGGCCCTGCTGCCGCTGCCGATGCTCCTCACCATCGCGGCGTTCGCCGTCATCGTGCGCCTCTCGGGCCACATCTCGCTGGGCTCGATGGGCGCGGCCACCGTGCTGCCCCTGGTCGCCACCGTCCTGGACAAGGAGCCCCTCTACACCGCCGCCGCCTCGGCCGCGGGCGCGCTCATCCTCTACAAGCACATCCCCAACATCCGGCGTCTATTGAAGAACAAGGAGCTCGGCATCCATGGCCCCTCGGCCTGAAGTCTGCGTCCTCGGCGGCGGCCTGTGGGGCACGGTGCTCGCCCAGCAGCTGAGCGCTCGCGCGCGCGTGCGGCTGTGGGAGTTCTTCCCGCAGCTGGCCGGCATCATCCAGAAGACGCGCCGCCACCCCAACATCCCGGGCTTCCGCCTCGACCCGCGCGTGCGCGCGACGTCCGACCTGTCCGCGGCCGTGTCGGGCGCCGACGTCCTCGTCTTCGTCCTGCCGTCCTCCGTGCTCGCGCGCACGGCCCGCTCCCTGCGCGGCGCGGCGGTCGCGCGCGGCTGCGCCGCCGTCGTCGCCTCCAAGGGCCTGGAGCCGCGCACCCTCGCCACGATGGGGGAGGTCGTCGAGCGCGAGCTGCCCGCCCTCAAGGGCCGCACCTGGACGCTCACGGGCCCGAGCTTCGCCCGCGAGGTCGCGCGCGGCGTGCCCACCGGCCTCGTGCTCGGCGGCCCGTTGGGCGCGCGCTCCGCGGGCCTGGCGCGCCTGTTCGCGGGCGGCGCGCTGACCGTGACCCCGACGTCCGACCGCGTGGGCGCGGAGCTCGGCGGCTCGCTCAAGAACGTCATCGCGGTGGGCGCCGGGATCCTCGACGGGCTCGGCTCGGGCGCCAACACCAAGGCCGCCCTGCTCGTGCGGGGCTTCGACGAGATCGGCGCCGTCATCCGCGCGCACGGCGGCCGCGTCGAGACCGTGTACGGGCTCGCGGGACTCGGCGACCTCATCCTCACGAGCACGGGAGGAGAGTCGCGCAACCGCGCCTTCGGCGAGAAGCTCGGGAAGGGCCTCTCACCCGCCAAGGCCCTGAAGCAGATCACCACCGTCGTCGAAGGCATCGAGGCCGCCGACAGCGCGCTGGCCCTGTGCCGCCGCTACCGCGTGGACGCGCCGCTCATCACCGCCATCGCCGCCGCCTGCCGCGGGGGGAACCCCCGCCGCGTGCTGACGGCTCTCGGTTTCGCCCCCTAGGAGGCCCCATGGCCAAGAACGACAAGGACAAGGATAAGGACAAAGACAAGGAGAAGCCGGCGCCGGCGCCGTCGCCCGCGCCC
>CAZTZW010000197.1:0-5671 GCA_964618085.1 uncultured Elusimicrobia bacterium | reverse complement strand
CCTCGGCGTCGCCGGCCGCGCTCTGGCGCATCTGCTCGGCCAGGCGGTCGCGCTGGTCCTGCGGGTCGTTGAGCTCGGAGTAGGCGTTGGAGAGCTCCTTGCCCGCGGCGAAGCACTCGAAGCGCTCGACCAGCGACTGCGTCCCCGGCTTCAGCTTGGCCAAGGGCGTGATGGCGGTCGGGTGGTCGAACAGGAAGGTCGGCTGCTGGAGCAGGTCCTCGATCCTGGCCTCGACGATGCGGTCGAAGAGCTTGGCGCTCGGCGTCTTCTCGCCGGCGGGCACGCCGAGCTTCTCGGCGAGCTTCATCAGGCCGGGCCGGTTGAAGCCCTTGCCCTCGAGCACGTTCTCGATGGGCTCGCCGCAGCGGTCCTTCCAGACCTCCGGGAGATACAGGCGGCGGAAAGGGGACTTGAGCGAGATCTTCACGCCGCGCCACTCGACCTCGGACGCGCCGCAGGCCTCGGCGCATTCGGACAGCAAGGTCTCGAAGAGGGCGGCCATGCCCTCGTAGTCGGAGTAGGCCTCGTAGGCCTCGAGCATGGTGAACTCGGGGTTGTGCGTCGTGTCGACGCCTTCGTTGCGGAACACGCGGCCGATCTCGTAGACGCGGTCGAGGCCGCCGATGACGAGCTTCTTGAGGTACAGCTCGGTGGCGATGCGCAGGACCATGTCCTGACCCAGCGCGTTGTGGCGCGTGTGGAACGGGCGCGCCGAGGCGCCGCCGGCCTGCTCGAGCAGGACGGGGGTCTCGACTTCCACGTAGCCGCGGGCGTCGAGGACGCGGCGGATGGTGGAGACGATCTTGGCGCGCTTGATGAAGACGGCGCGCGACTCGGGGGAGACGATGAGGTCGAGGTGGCGCGAGCGGTACTTGAGCTCGACGTCGGTGATGCCGGCCCACTTCTCGGGGAGGGGGCGGATGGCCTTGGCGAGCAAGGTGGCCGACTGCACGGCGATGGTGGCCTCGCCGGTCTTGGTGCGGAACACGGGGCCCGACACGGAGACGAAGTCGCCGACGTGCAGGTCCTTCTTCACGAGGGCGAAGACCGGCTCGGGCAGCGCGTCCTTCTTGAAGTAGACCTGGGCTCGGCCCGAGAGGTCGGCCAGGCGCCCGAAGATGGACTTGCCCATGTCGCGCAGCTCGACGAGGCGGCCGGCGACGGCGAGGACCTCGGTCGACTGGGCCGCGGGGTCGGAGAGCGTCGACGCGACGCGCGCGACGGAGGCGCAGTCGTGCCGGCGTTCCGTGCGAGAGGGGAAGGGCTCGACGCCGCGGGCGCGCAGCTCGGCGATCTTGGCCTTCTTGTCGGCCATGAGCTGCTCGAGGCCGCCGGCGGTCTCGGCGGGGTTCGGGGCGGGAGCGGGGGCGGTCTTGGGGTCCTTCGGGGCGTCAGACATTCTTCTTGCCTTTGGAACTGAGGATGCCGGAGATGAGCTCGCGGAGGGTCTTGGGGTCGAAAGGTTTCTGGACGTAGGCCGCGACGTTGGGGGCCATCTCGAAGAGGTCGCGCATCTTCTGGCCCTTCGCGGTGAGCACGAGGATGGGGATGTCCTTGCCGCGCGGCTCGGTCTGCAGGCGCATGTTGAGCTGGTAGCCGTCCATCACGGGCATCATGATGTCGAGGACGATGAGGTCGGGGAGCGGCTTGTCGGCGGCGGCGGGCTCGATGCCCAGGGTCTCCAGCGCGATGAGGCCGTTGCCGGCCTCGCCGACCGAGTAGCCGTCCTTCTCGAGGATGTAGCGCAGCAAGGTGACGATCTCGGGCTCGTCGTCGACGACCAGGATGGAGGGCATCAGCGCGCCCCCGTCATGCCGGCCACGAGCTCGCGCAGCGACTTGGGGTCGAAGGGCTTCTCGAGGTGCGCGGCCACGTTGGTCGAGGCGTGGAAGAGGTCCTTCATCTCGCCTTTGGCGGTCAGCACGACCACGGGCACCGCCTTGGTGCGCGCGTCCTGGCTCATGCGCGTGCACACGGCCCAGCCGTCGAGGACGGGCATCATCACGTCGAGGATGGCGAGGTCGGGGGCCACGGCGGTCTCGTCGCGCGGCTCCAGGCCGAGCTTGGCCAGGGCCTCGCCGCCGTCGTGCGCGGCGATGACGACGTGGCCGTCCTTCTCGAGCATGAACTTGATGAGAAGGACGACGTCGCGCTCGTCGTCGACGACCAGGATGCGGGCCATGAGGCTCGATTCTACTATATAGGAAGTAAGTGCTATGATGCGCCCGACGCCATGAAGAGACTCGCGCGCCTCCTGCTGGTCGCCTCCTTGCTCTACGGCACGGGCGCGCATTGGGCCGCGGTCCAGGGCGTCGCGTGGGGCAAGATGATCGCCGACCGCGTCGCCACGGAGGGCCTGGACGGGGCCGTGACGTCCACCTTCTCCGGCAAGACGCCCTGCGGCGTCTGCATCGTGGTGGACAAGGGCGCCCGCGCCGAGCAGCCCGCGCGCGCCGTCCATCCCAGCGTCCACTTCATCGCGGCCGGGCCCGTCCCGGCGCCCGCGCTGGTCCTCTCCGCTCGTCCCGTGTCGTCGTCCGCCGGTTCCTCTCGCACGGCTCCTCGCCGTCCCGACTCGCCTCCTCCCAAAGCCGCCCTCCTGGCCTAGCCGTCCGCCGTCCCAAACCATACCCCTCAGGAGGGAACCCTATGCGTCTCATCGCCGTTCTGCTGTCCATCGCTTTGCCGTCATCAGCCTTGGAGCACGCCGCGCTCAAGCCCGTCGTCGTGCTCGGGACCCGCATCGAATCGAACCCCGCCGGGCGCGCCATCGGGCGCGTCGAGCGCGACGTCATCGAGTCCGTCGACGCCTTCAGCCTGAAGGACCTGATGGACAAGACGCCCGGCGTGGTCACCAAGCAGTCCAACGGCCCGCGTGACGTGTCCATCTCCCTGCGCGGCTCCTCCGCCAAGACGAGCTTCGCCATCCGCAATATCAAGATGTACGAGGACTGGTTCCCCGTGACCCAGTCCGACGGCCTCTCGCGCACCGACATCCACGACCCGAACGCCTACGAGGGCATCGACGTCATCCGGGGACCCTCTTCGGCCCTCTACGACAACTACGCGGTCGGCGGGGCGGTGAACTTCCGCACGCGCCTGGGGCGCGACATCGACGGGGTCGACGCGGGCGTCACCGTCGGCTCCTACGGCTACCAGAACGAGCGCGTCCACTTCGGCAAGCGCGGCAAGAACTTCGAGTACGCCGTCTTCGCCAGCCACATCCGCGCCGACGGCTACACCTACCACCACGGCTACAAGACCGTGACCCAGAACATCGTCGGGCGCTTCTTCATCGACGAGGACCGCACCGTGGTGTTCAAGTTCCTCAACAACGACATGGAGGCGCAGGTGCCCAGCCGTCTGTCGCGCGCGGAGATGAACGTCGACCCGCGCTCGGCCGGCACGACCAACGTCACCGGCGTGGGCGTGGCCACGGCGCAGCAGGCGGCGCAGAACCGCCGCGACCGGCGCACTATCACGGGCGCGCGCTATGAGTCTCGGCTCACCGCCGACACGAGTTGGCGTCTACTGGGCGCCTACGACGTGAAGGACATCAACCAGACCTTCGCGACCATCTCGGACAACGTCAACCCGAACTTCCATCATTACGCCGACGTGACCCACGAGACCGAGTTGGCGGGCCGTCCGCTGAAGCTGTACGCGGGCGAGTTCTTCAACAAGATGGAGCAGGAGTCGGCGGCCATCCGCAACCTGGCCGACGGCCAGGGCGGGCGCGGGGCTTTGCAGTCGAGCACGCGCGGCTTCCATCAGAATGTCGGCCTGCGCGGGCGCGGTGAGTGGGAGGCCGTCCCGGATTGGACCGTCGTCGCCGGTCTCGGCGTCGAGCAGTCGCGCGTGAAGGCGACGGTGCAGACCCGTACCGGGGCTGAGACGTATTCCTATGTGAACGTGGACCGGCTCTTCTACAACGCGGCGCCCGAGTTGGCGCTCATCCGCGACTTCGGCGGGGCGAAGGCCCGCCTGCGCGGCGGCGCGGGTTACGCCATACCGGGCGTCGGCCAGTTGACGACGGACTCGAGCGGCCTGGCTGGCAACAACGGCGGTCTGCGCACGCAGAAGAACGTCGGCGGCGAGTTGGGCGCGGGCGGCAAGTCCGGCGGGTTCGCCTGGGACGCTTCCGCCTACTACGAGGTGTTCTTCAACGAGTTCGTGAGCCAGTCGCCGGGCGCGGGCCTCACCAACTTCACGGCCAACGCGCCGCGCGCCGACCACCGCGGCGTCGAGTTGTGGGGCGAGTGGCGCCACCCGTCGGGTCCGTTGCTCGCGGGCGCATGGACCTTCAACGATCACGTGTACAAGACCTTCCGCGAGAACGTCGGCGGCGGCGTGAGCATCGACCGCGCGGGATCGCGCGTGCCGGGCGTGGAGCGCTCCGTCCTCAACGCGCGAGCGGGCTGGGACAAGGCCGGTCTGCCGGGCGGCTGGCTGGAGTGGAACCGGGTCGAGGGCTACGCGGTCAATAACGCGAATACGCTGCGCTCGCGCACGGCGAACCTCCTCAACGTCAACGCGCACTGGAAGCGCGAGGTGGCCTGGGGCTTCGTGAAGCGGGTGCTGCTCACCTTCGACGTGCGCAACGTGATGAACGCCGCCTACGACGGGTCCGCGGTGACCGTGTCGGACCTCAGCACCGATACCCCGGCGTCCCTGCTGACCAAGCAGGCGTTCTTCGCCGGACAAGGCCGCTCCGTCTACGGCGGCGCGACGTTCCACTTCTAGGAGGGACCATGACCGCTTCGCTCTTGCTGCTGCTGACGTGCGCCGCCGCGGCGCAGACCACGGGCTTCGACGTCTTCTCGGAAGGGACGGCCCTGCACCGCCTCGAGGGACGGGCGGACGGCGTGTTCTACAGCCGCTCGGACGACGCCGGGAAGTCCTGGGGCGCGGCCTCGCGCGCGGACGCGGCCCGTCCCGCGCCGTACCGCTTCTCGGCGGGCGACGCGCGGGTGGCGGCCTCGGGGGACACGGTCCTCGCGGTCTGGTCGACCACGGGGACGGGGCCCATGGGCACGGGCGGTCTGGTCGTCGCCCGCTCGACCGACGCCGGCCGGACGTGGGCGGCGGCGGCGAGCCCCTCGGACGACGGCGTCCATGGGCGGCGTTTTCCCGCGTTGACGGCGTCCTCGGGCGTCTTCACGTCCGCGTGGCTGGACCGCCGGAGCAACGCCAAGGTGCTGGCCTCGCGCTCCGTCGACGGCGGGGCGAGCTGGTCCAAGCCCGCGCTCCTCGACGACGACGTGTGCGAGTGCTGCTGGAACGCGGCGCTCGTCGCGGGCGGCAGGACCTACGTGCTCTACCGCGACAAGGACCCGCGCGACATGGCCGTGGCCGAGACGGCCGACGGCGCGTCCTGGCGCTCATCGCCCGTGAGCCCGTTCGACTGGCGCTTCAACGGCTGCCCGCACGTGGGCGGAGGACTCGCCGCCGTCGGCGACCGCGTCCACGCTTTGGTCTGGACGGGGAAGGACGGCGCGATGGGCATCTACGTCGCCGCCCCGGACCGGCGGCCGCGGCGTATAGGCGGCGATGGAGCCAAGCACGGCGACCTCGCGGCGTCCACCGGCCGCTTGGCCGCGGTGTGGGACGAGGACGGCGTCGTGTGGGCGGCGACCAGCGCGGACGGCGCGGCGTGGTCGGCGCCGCGGCG
>CAZTZW010000196.1:0-5680 GCA_964618085.1 uncultured Elusimicrobia bacterium | reverse complement strand
CGGCGCTCCAGCGCGGCGTCCTTCTCGATGTACTTGCGGTACTCGTCGAGCGTGGTCGCGCCGATGGTCTGCAGCTCGCCGCGCGAGAGCGCGGGCTTGATCATGTTGGACGCGTCGATGGCGCCCTCGGCCGCGCCGGCGCCGACGATGGTGTGCAGCTCGTCGATGAAGAGGATGACGGAGCCCTTGGAGCGGCGGATCTCCTCGATGATGTTCTTCAGGCGCTGCTCGAACTCGCCGCGATACTTCGTGCCGGCCACGACCAGCGCGAGGTCGAGGGTGAGCACGCGCTTGGAGGCGAGGATCTCGGGCACGTCGCCCACGGCGATCTTCGACGCCAGGCCCTCGACGATGGCGGTCTTGCCGACGCCGGGTTCGCCGATGAGGACGGGGTTGTTCTTCGTGCGGCGGGCCAGGATCTGGATCATGCGCTCGATCTCGTCGGCGCGGCCGATGACGGGGTCGAGCTTGCCCTCGCGCGCGAAGGCCGTCAGGTCGCGGCCGAACTCGTCGAGCGTCGGGGTCTTGGACTTGGTGCGGGACGGGGAACCGGACGCGCCGCCGCCGGAGGAGGCCTGCTGGCCGCCGCCCTGCTGCTGGGACTGGCCCTCGCCCAGCAGGTTGAGGACTTCCTCGCGGACGACGTCGAGGCGCAGGCCGAGGTTCTCCAGCACGCGCGCGGCGACGCCCTCCTCCTCGCGGATGAGGCCCAGGAGCAGATGCTCGGTGCCGACGTAGGAGTGCCCCATGTGCTGGGCCTCTTCCACGGCGTACTCGAGGACCTTCTTGGCCCGGGGCGTGAAGGGGATCTCGCCCAGGAGCATGACGTTGTCGCCGGTGCCGACGATCTTCTCGATCTCGGAGCGCACGCGGCGCAGGTCCACGCCGAGATTGGCGAGGACCTGGGCGGCGACGCCTTCGCCCAGGGCGATGAGGCCGAGCAGGATGTGCTCGGTGCCGACGTAATCGTGGTTGAGGCGCTTGGCTTCTTCCTGTGCGATCAGGATGACGCGCTGGGCCCGCTCAGTGAATCGATTCGACATAGAAGCTCCTGGGAAGCCCCTTCGCTTCCCTATATGTAGTGACAGTATGACGCCCCCGTATTACGCTTTCAAGACGGGGGATGCGTCCTCGCCATTCTACATATTTTGAGAGGGTCAACCGATTTACCGACTTTTTAACCGTCCGTAATCACTTCCTCCCGTCGGGGGGCTATACTCGGGAAGCACGGAGGACTCATGAAGAACGCCCTGCTCTCCGCCTTCATCCTTCTCGCCCCGGCCTTCGCCTCGGCCGGAGAGAAGTACGTGGTCCGCAACGGCCGCGCGGTCACAGGCGGCGGTGGCGGCCGGGCTTCCGGCGGCGGAGCGACGGTGGTCGCGCAAGGCGGGGCCCGGGCGGCGGGCGGCGGGGTCGGCGGCGCGCCCGTCTACGGCCAGGCCTTCTCGGGCGGCGCCGCGCGCCGCGGCTCAGGGGGGCACCGCTCCTTCTTCGGGCAGCGGCTGGGCTCCGGCGTCTACCGGGTGCCCCAGCGCGCCATGGGCGACAGCGTCCCCTCCGACGGCTCCGGCTCGGGCGGGTCCGGCGGCGGCTCGGGGACGACCGAGGAGCCGGCCGAGACCCCGGGCTACTTCAAGTACGGCGCCCTCATCCGCACCGAAGGCCAGCAGCCCCAGTTCGCCCAGGCCTCCTCGCCCGAGCGCGACCACACCATCGCCGCCGGCGACATCCGCCTCGACACGAGCCGCGCCTACGACGTCGGCCGCGGGCCCGGCGTGCGCCAGGGCCGGCGCGACACGCCGCCGTCGTGCTCCCCCGGCTCCAGCGGGTGCTCCAGCTCGGGCGGCAGTTCCATCACGCCGAACACTTTCGACCCGTCCTTCTGAAACGCTAGAATCGCGGGATGCGCCGCATCCCCGCGTCGGGCATCAACCTCTTCCAGCTCATCTATATCCTCATCGATGAGTACAAGAAGAGCTCCGGCCTCGAGCCGATGAACCTTTCGCTGGGCAACCCCGACGGGGTCCCCCCCGAGGCCATCCGCGCGCTGAAGGCGAAGTACGCCGCCGACCCGGGCTACGACTTCCACACCTACGCCGAGAGCAACGACCTGCGCGGCTTCGCCCGCGCCATGGTCCTCCAGCACGGCGGCATGGACGTCGCCGCGCACCCGCACCTGCGCGCCTTGCCCATCCCCGGCATCAAGACGGCGGGGGCTCTGACCCCGCTGGCCTGCGGCCTCCATCTCCCGGACCGCGCGAGGCGCGCGGCCTTCCGCGTCGCGTCCAACCTCCCGGCCTACGACGTCATCGGCACCTGGACCGACGCCTATCTCGGCGCTCACCGCACGGTGTGGCCGCTGCTCTCCTCGGACAACATGCGCCTGAAGGTCTCGCGCCTCAAGGACGCCTTGAAGCGCGACGGCGCGGACCGCGCCGACCTGGTCTACGTCATCCGCCCGGGCAACCCCGCGGCCGTGGGCGCGACCGCGGCGGAGTGGAAGGAGCTCATCGCGTTCTGCGTGGAGAAAGGCATGCGTCTGGTCAACGACGCGGCCTACGCCGGGCTGTGCGCTCCCGGCACGCACGTCTCGCTGGCCTCCGTCGCCAAGGATTTCCCCGAGTTGGAGTGGCTCGAGCTGTTCTCGGTGAGCAAGTCCTACAACGACCCGGGTGCGCGTCTGGGAGCGCTCGTCGGCTCGAAGGATTTCGTCGACGACTTCCTGCTGGTCAAAGGCAACACCGACTCGGGCCCTGTCCCGTCGGTGATGGCCGCCTACGGCGAGTTCCTGGGCGACGCGGCCGGCTCGCGCGCCGCGCTCGACGGCATCCGCTCTCTCTACGAGAAGCGCCTCGCCTATGTCATCCCGAAACTGAAGGCGGCCGGCCTGCGCCCCGCCTGCTCCACGGAAGCCGGCTTCTTCACCCTCTGGAAGGTGCCGGCGTCGATACTAGGGAAGTCCCTGCCGGAAGCGGGACGCGCCGAGGCCTACAACCGCGCGGTCATCTCCGAGACCGGCCTCGTCGGCGTGCACTTCACCGCCCAGAACGAGGACGGCAAGCCGGAGCCCCTCATCCGCTACGCGGTATGCGCCGACGTGCTCGACGCGAAGTTCCAGTCCCGCTTCGAAGAAGCGTTGGCCCGGCTCAAGCCGGTCTATTAAAGGACTTCGGACCAGGCGAGCAGGTACCAGATCATGCCGCCGGCCGCCAGGCCGACGAGGGCGCCGAAGCCGCCGGCGACCAAAGCGCCGATGATGCCGCCCGCGGCCATGAAGCCGAGGAACTGCTGCTTCTGCTTCTTCTCCAGCACGGGCCAGGGACGGCCCTCGCGGACCTCGACCTCGTACTTGCGGGTCTCCTGGGCGACTAGGTGGCGCTCCAGGTCCTCGGCGGGGATGACGGGCTCGACCATCCGGCGCGAGTCGTAGGACGTTTTTTCCAGGGAAGCCGCGGAGGCCATGGGAGGAACGGCGAAGGACGCGGCGAGGAGGAGGGCGATGGGCTTCATGATGGCCCATCTAACGAAATCTCGACGAGAAAAGCGACTGCTAGCGCGTGACTTTTTTCGCGCCGCGCCCGGAGAGGAGCACCTTCTCGGCGTCCGCGCGGCGCATCGCCGGGCTCGCCCAGATGGCGACGCGGCTGGGAGCGATCGCGGCGGGCATGACGGCCGGAGGCAAGGAGGCGACCGCGTCGCGCAGCTGCTCGTCGGCGCCCACGATGGGCTCGGCGGTCTCCTGGCCCGACATCAGCCAGCGTCCGCCCGCGCCGGCGGCCAAGGCGAGGGCGAAGACCCCTATGAGCACCCGGCGGCGACGCTTCGTTTCGGTCATGCCTCCAGTATGCCCGGGAACGCCTTTCCGGGGAAGGGTCCTAGGGCCCACGCCGGTCTAGGCCCCGTCGTAAAATAGTGACAAGAATAGGCCCTCTGTCCTCTTGCTCCGGGCCGCCCTTAGTTCTAGACTCCGGGCATGGCAACGTCGACCGCGGCGCCCGCCGGATCCGCCCGCGCGACGTCCGTCATCCTGACCCCCGCCGCCCTCGAGTTCGTGAGCGGCCTCCACCGCGCCTTCGACGCCCGCCGCACGTCTCTGCTCGCCGCGCGCGTCGAGCGCCAGACGCGTCTGGACGCCGGCGAGACGCTCCGCCGCGACCCCGCGACCGAATCGATCCGCTCCTCCGAGTGGACCGTGGCCAAGGCGCCCAAGGACTTGCTCGACCGCCGCGTCGAGATCACCGGCCCGCCCGAGCGCAAGATGGTCATCAACGCGCTCAACTCGGGCGCGAAGGTGTTCATGGCGGACTTCGAGGACTCGCACGCGCCGACGTGGGCGGCCACCATCGAGGGCCAGCTCAACCTGCGCGACGCGGCGCGCCGCGACATCTCCTTCACCTCTCCTGAGGGGAAGGAGTACCGCCTCAACCCCGAGACGGCGGTCCTCTTCTGCCGCCCGCGCGGCTGGCATCTAGAGGAAAAGCACTTCCCCGTCGATGGGGCGCCGTGCTCGGCCTCCCTCTTCGACTTCGGCCTGTACTTCTTCCACAACGCGAAGGAGCTGGTCGCGCGCGGCTCCGGCCCCTATTTCTACCTGCCCAAGCTCGAGTCCGCCGCCGAGGCGCGCCTGTGGAACGACGTCTTCCTCCACGCGCAGAAGGCGCTCGGCCTGCCCGCGGGGACCATCCGCGCTACCGTGCTCATCGAGACCTTGCCCGCCGCCTTCCAGATGGAGGAGATCCTCTGGGAGCTGCGCGAGCACTCGGCCGGGCTCAACTGCGGCCGCTGGGACTACATCTTCAGCTTTATCAAGCGCCTGGGCGCCCGCAAGGAGAACCTGCTGGGCGACCGCGGCGCCCTGACCATGACCGCGCCGTTCCTGCGCGCCTACTCGCGCCGCCTCATCGCGACGTGCCACCGGCGCGGCGCCCACGCCATGGGCGGCATGGCCGCCCAGATCCCCATCAAGGGAGACGACGCGGCCAACGAATCCGCGCTCGACAAGGTGCGGGCCGACAAGGAGCGCGAGGCCGGCGACGGCCACGACGGCACCTGGGTCGCGCACCCAGGCCTCGTGCCACTGGCCAAGGCCGTCTTCGACAAGCATCTCCCCGGCCCCAACCAGGTCGGCCGCCTGCCCTCCGCGGAGCCCGCCGACGAGGAGCTGCTCGCCGTGCCCGACGTCCCCCGCACCGAGGCGGGCCTGCGCGTGAACCTCGCCGTCGGACTCCAGTATCTCGCCGCGTGGCTCTCCGGCATCGGCTGCGTGCCCATCCGCAACCTCATGGAAGACGCCGCCACCGCGGAGATCTCCCGCGCCCAGGTCTGGCAATGGGTGCGCCACGGCGCCTTCGACCCCGCCCGCGTGCGGACGCTTTTAAAGGAAGAGACCGAGAAAGCCCGGTCCAAGCCGGAGACGCGCTTCGACCCCGACAAGCTGGACCTGGCCGCCGAGCTGTACGAAGAGATGATCTTCGCGCCGCGCTGCGTCGAATTCCTCACCATCCCCGCCTATCAAAAACTCGACTAGGAGACACCCCACCCCCATGATCGACCGCTACGAGAGCAAGCAGCTGGAGAAGACCTGGGCGTCCGACAAGCGCTGGAAAGGGACCAAGCGTCCCTACCGCGGCGCCGACGTCGTGCACATGGCGAGCGCGCTGCTGCAGCGCGGCCCGCGGGC